>JAKSTR010000079.1 GCA_024402495.1 Treponemataceae bacterium | reverse complement strand
CTACAGGAAATATTATTGTTCATATTTCAAATGATAAACTTTCTTCAATCTTATTTCCTCTCCCACCATTATCCGTTCAAAATGTCATTGTTGCAAAACTTGAACAAGTTCTGCCATTGGTGGACGCTTATGAAAATGCAGTTCTCCAGAAAGAAGAGTTAAAAAGCACACTTTCCGGCAAAGTAAAAAAAGCCATTTTACAAGAAGCAATTACCGGAAAAATCACCGAACAATGGAGAAAATCCGCAGCCATAACAGAAAACGGAGAACAGCTTTTAGACCGCATCATCAAAGAACGCAACGCAAAAGTCCTCGCTGAATGGGAAGAAAAAGTAAAAACCAACCCAAAAGCAAAGAAGCCAGTACCAGTTGTTGCAAGCCAGATTGAGGAAGAGGAGATACCGTTTGAAATACCGGAGAGCTGGTGTTGGTGTAGATTGGGGGAAATTTCAGATGTAATTATGGGCCAATCTCCAGATGGTAGTGCTGTAAAAGAAATTGGAGATGGAATTGAATTTCATCAAGGCAAGATTTTTTTTGGTGAAGACTATCTACAAAAATCAAATCAAATAACAACAGAATCAACTAAAATTGTTGGTGCAGATACTGTATTGTTATGTGTTAGAGCGCCAGTTGGAAAGGTGAATTTGTTAGATAGAGATATTTGTATTGGCCGTGGTTTATGTGCACTTAGACCTATTATATCTAGGAAGTTTATTTATTACATGCTACAATCTTTGGAGTCAGAGTTGAATGACAAGGCGACAGGAACAACATTTAAAGCTATATCAAAAGATATTGTTTGTGAACAACTTCTTCCATTACCACCATTGGAAGAACAAGAAGAAATAGTAAAAAAAGTGGAAGAATTACTTCCGTTATGTAGATAGATTTTAAAAAAAAGGAAAATAAAGATGAATGACAGATTAATAAAAAGTTGTGTGGATAAGTTTGTTTCTTTTACAGGAATTACAGAAGATGATGAAACAAAACTCTTTGAGCATTTTGTAAATTATACTTTAGTTTATCCTAAATCAGAAAATCAACTTGAAGTAGAAGATATATTAAATATCAACATTGGCGCTGGAGGAACAATTGGTCTTGATGGTTTTGTAATTATAGTTAATAACCAACTTGTTTTTACAGAAGAAGATTTACTTGATTCATTAAGTCAAAACTCAAAAGTTGATATTATATTTATTCAAAGCAAAACAAGTCCAAGTTTTTCGCTTGGGGATATTTCAATTTTTGGTGGTGCAGTAAGTGATTTTATTTCGGATAATCATAAAATGACCTGGAGCAATAATGGGAAGGAGAAAATTTCTTTGTTTGAATCTTTTGTTTCAAGGATAATGGAATTAGAAGAAAAACCTAACTGTTTTTTATATTATGTTACAACGGGAAGAGATGACAAAGATACAAATATTTATAATGAGATAGATAATATAAAAAAAAGAATAATTGAAGAAAACCTTTTCTCAGATTGCAAAATAGAATTAGTTGATTCTTCAAGTTTGCAAAAAAAATATACAAAGCTTACTCAAAAAATAACAAATACAATTGAATTTAAAAATAAAATAACTTTACCAGCTATTGAGGGAGTCAAAGAAGCTTTTCTTGGGTTAGTAAATGCAAAAACAATAATCTCCCTGATAACAGACGAACAGGGAAATTTAATTCATAAAGTATTTTATGATAATATCCGTGATTTTCAAGGAACTGATAATAAAGTTAATACTGAAATACAAGATACTATAAATTCTGATTATAGAGATTCATTTTCAATAATGAATAATGGTATCACAATTGTTGCTGAAGAATCTGATTCAGTTAGAGATAATTATAAAATTACAAATTATCAGATTATTAATGGATGTCAAACCAGTCATGTTCTTTATAATAATAAAGATAAAGTTGATGATTCAATTCAGGTTCCATTAAAATTAATTATTACTAAAAATCAAAAACTAATGGAGCGTGTCATCTGGTCTACAAATAGACAATCAGCTGTAACTGAACAAGATTTGATGGCATTTTCTAAATTTCAAAGAGAACTCGAAGAATATTATAAAACTTTTCCAGAAGGAGAAAGATTATATTATGAAAGAAGATCAAAGCAGTTTGACGGAACTAGTATTTCGAAAACTAAAATTGTTGATAAATTAAAACAAGTAAAATCCGTTTCAAGTTTTTTTGAAGATAATCCAGCAGAATCTACAAGATATATTGGTAAATTAATTAAGGCATCAAAAGGAAGATTGTTTTTAGATAGTCATTATAAAGAACCTTATTATGTTTCTACCTTTGCTTTTTATAAACTTGATCAATTATTTAGAAACAGGAAGATTGATAAGAAATATAAAAAAATTCGTTATTATGTTTTAGCTATGTTGAGACATGAATTAAACAATGGACATGTTCCTTCTTTTGAATCGAAAAAAGTGGTGAAATATTGTGATAATATTTTACCTATTTTAAAAAATGACGATGAATTGTTAAAAAAAGTTCAAATAGTCTTATCAAAAATTGATAAATTAGGTTTTGATTTAAACAGTAATGAAATATCAAAATCTAAAACTTTTGAAAATGCATGTTTAGGTCTGTATCTACGAAAAAAAAGTTAATATAACCCACCGACTCGCAGTAATTCAAACATTAGAACGTCTCGGTGGAATTGCCACACTTGGAAGAACATGAAGAAATAGTAACAAGCCTGCGACGAGTATCATTTTCTTATCAAAAACAGTTCCAAATCAAGTTTAGCATGACCCTTTGACAAAACATAAAAACCCGACATTGGGGCTAATTAATGCCGTTCGGTGTAAGACAAAAAAGCTGCTTTCAGTTAGTTCTGAAAGCAGCTTTTTTATGCCTGAGCCTGAATTATGCTAAATATTTTCTGCGTGTGCGTGGTCGTGACCGGCGCAGTTGTACGCAACAAGATTTTTCATGGAATCTGCGAGCATCTGCAATTTTTCAACTGTATTGCGGATAGTCTGGGTAGAAGCCGAGAAACTTTCTGCGCCTTCTGAAATCTGCTTTAACGTAACCACAATCTGTTCAAAAGCGGCGGTCTGCTGGGCAACAATAATTTTAATGTCCTGTGCCGATTCCGCGGTAATTTCTGCCGCATTTTTAATGCTTGCAAAATTCTGGTTAACCTGTTCGGTCAGTTCGCAGCCTTCGTGGATTTTTTCAGTACCGCCTTCAGAAGTAATAATCAGGTTGTCCGAAGAATGCTGGATTTCTGTAATGCGCTCTTTAATTTCGCGGGTAGCTTCCATTGTACCGGCGGCAAGACGGCGAATTTCGTTTGCAACGATATGGAAATTTTTACCGGCTTCGCCAGCGCTGGCGGCTTCAAGTTCGGCATTAAACGCAATAATCTTGGTCTGGTCTGCAATGCCGCTGATGAGCGTTACAATTTCCCAAATGCCGCCGATTTTTTCGGACAGAGCCTTGATGCCGGAAATTGTTTCAATATTCGCCTCGGTAATCTGTTCCATTTTCTGCATGTTTTCGGAAAGCGAGTTGATGCCGGTTTGAACTTCCGATGCAGTTTTGTTTGCAACCAGCGAAACGTCGCCGACTTTTCCTTCAATATTTTTGAACAGCTGGTCGGCATCTTCCATTGTAGAAACAATTTCCTTTACGCCGGTAGACTGTTCCAGCGCGGTAGAAGCCGTTTCGGTAGAAAGGCTTTCCAGCGATTCGGTAGATTCTGTAATGTGCACCGCAACGTCGCTGGTTTTGGCAAAAATGCCTTTAAACATGTTGATTGTTTTGTTAATCAGATACATGTTGAAAGAAAATTCATTTGAAAGGTCGGTCGGAATGTCGGCACTGTTGATGATGTTTGTTTCGTCCATGGACAAAACTGCGTTCTGCATATTGTTAAGGTAGCCTACAAACCGGTAGCCGATAAACAGTGCCAGCGAAATTGTAAGCAGCGCGTTAAAGGTTGGTACCGCAATCATTGAAAAATGTGCAAAACTGCTGTCCGTAATGCCTTTGTTTATAAAAATATTCTGCCATATATAAATGCCGGTTAAAATATTTGTAAAAATAATCGGCACAAAAATAAAGCAGATGTAAAGCCCGCGGATTGAAACGCCGAAGCATTTGTTTTTCATTACAACATTGTCTTCAACGCCTTCCTGCACAAGCTTTTTGCCGTAGCGCGAACACAATTTTTCAACTGTATTGGTTGCAATAATGCCGTCTACAAAGGCCGCAAAAATCATTGCAACAACAACGCCAAATTCAACCGGATTGGAAACTTTAATGCGGAATTTGAACCAGATGCAGAAAACTGTTCCGGCAACAAGATAAATGAAAAAAATTTCAACGCCTTTTACAAGGGGAAGCTTCATGATTCTTGCAAGCAAATCTGTTCTCTGCTTGTCGTTAAAGCCGTTTTCCTGCCAGTCATCAATATCCAGCGAAATTGTGTGGCTCGCCAGTCTGTTGGAAAAAAGCGGTCCGACGATAAACTGCATGAAAAGCAGCAGCGCAGTTCCCAGTGCAAGGGCTTCTGCAAACTGGTAAATCGTAATTCTTGAAAAAATAAATGAATAGAACAGGTAAACTGCAACTGCCGCAAAGTTGCACGGCAAAGTTACAAACAGCATTTTCTGTTCAAAGGTCATTTCCCTTCTGTTAATCATAAAAACTCCTTATTAAACACCGGGTTCGGAATGACAAAATTTTAAATGCCCGAAATCAGGCTTTTATTTTGAAGTCAGAACTATAGAACCGTTCCAGTTTTCAGGCGGATTTTCTATATAATTCCGGCATCTTTCTACCATTATTCTTGCAGCCTTCTGATAGCATTTGCTGCTTTCGGCTTTTTCAAAATAGCCTTTTGCCAGCATCCACGCGCCGGCTTCGTATAATTCCAAAGCCTTGGCATAGTTGCGGTACTGTTCGTCGCTGTCTGCGTGGTTTTCTGCCTCAACGCCAAAAATGCTTACCGGTATTTTTTTTCCTTTAACCGCAACCTTATCAAGCCTGTGTACGCAAAAGTTTTCGTCCAGATCTTCTGCAACAGAATCAGAAACGATAATGTTTTTGCCGTACATTTTTGTCAGACCTTCCAGGCGCGACGCAAGGTTTACCGTATCGCCGATAACCGTATAATCTTTTTTTTGCGAAGAACCGATGCTGCCCCAGATTGCTTCGCCGTAATGAATGCCGATACCGATTGAAAGTTTATCATAACCTTCGGGTAAAACTAAATGGGAACTGTCAATCTGGGGCAGTTTTTGAACCATTGCAAGGGCGGCTTTTACGGCGCGCTGTGCATTATCCTGATAGCTGATTGGTGCACCAAAAAGCGCCATGATTGCGTCGCCCATAAATTTGTCAATGCTGCCGCCGAAACTTTTAATTATTTCAACCATTTCGGCAAAATACGTATTCAAAAAGCCCACAACGTCTTCAGGCTTGTTGCCTTCGCTTATATTCGTAAAACTTCTGATGTCGCAAATCAGAACCGCAACCTTGCGCTTTTCGCCAGCCTGTTCCGTGTGCAGATCGGCTTTTTTTATCAAATCGTCAATAATTTCTTCCGGCACAAAGCTTGAAAAAGCCTTCCTCAGGTTCAGCATGGCATTGCCCATTTTTACGCTGTTTACAACATTTTCGGCGTATGGCGAAAGCTTTTCCGTAAAATACTGAAAGTTAGCCGAATTTTTTTCGTGGTAAACTTCGCTTTTGGTGCTGCCAATTGTAATTGTACCGATAAAATCGTTGCCGTACATCGAAGCCGATTCGATGGCTTTAATTTTAAGGCTGGATTTTGCCTTGAAATCGGGCACGGTGCCTTCCATATTGTAAACGCAGTCCGCATATTTAAGCTGTTCTTTCATGTAGCAGTTGTTTTCAAAAAAATTGTGGCTTACAACCTTAAAATCTTCAATTTCTTCTGCCGGCAGCGCTTCTTTTATTCTGCAAAAATCGTGTACCGAATCGCCCGCAATGACGGAAAGCAGGACAATATCGTAAGGAACAAAATCAAGCAGCGCATCAAGTACGTTCAGCGCAATTTCTCTTGGCGTCTGTGAAGTTGAATAAATCGTATAAAGCGCCTTGATGATGTTCAGCAGTTCGCTTTCGCTCTGGTAAAACTTTGTAATTTCCTTTACCAGAAAAAGATTTACCTGACTGTCCGTTTCCTTATTTTTGCTGCGTTCCTTTTCTTCAATTTCGTCAAAAATCCGCAGCAAAGTTTCTTTCAGCTGGTTTTCGTCCGTGGTATCAATTGAAATTATTTTGTCGCAGAGGCTGTTGCTTACCAGTGCCGAAGAATAATCTTCGTCGGTGATGGTAAAAAGAACTACGGGCAGGTTCATGCTTTCGCGGTTTTTTACAATACGCGAAAGTTCAAAGCCCGAAATTACAGGCAGTTCCGCCTCGCAAAGAATGCAGTCCGGGGCTTCTTTTCTAAGCTGAACGAAAACTTCGTAGCCGTTGTCGGCGGTAACAACTTCAAAACCGCAGTCTTCCAGAACCGAAGAAATGAAAGTTTTTACAAGCCTTGAGTTTTCGGCGATAAGGATTTTTTTACTCATTCAAAAGCTCCTTTACCGTAGAAACAAGATTTCCGCGTTCAAAATCCGATTTTACGATAAACGCATTCGCCCCGGCGTTCATAAAACGCTGCCGGGTTTCCTGTTCGTAAACGGAAGAAACTACGATTACCGGCGTCGTTCTGTTAAGTTCCTGCCGCCGGATATTTTCAATTAAAACGCAGCCGTCCATGCGCGGCATTTTTATATCCGTAACGATAACGTCGTATTTTTTATTTTTCAGTTTTTCCAGAGCGTCAATTCCGTCAACGGCTGTATCAACCAGATAATCTTCCATCGACAGAATTGTCTGTTCAATCTGCCGGGTCGTGTACGAATCATCAACTACCAGAACGGAATATTCCTTAGCCATGGTTTTTATTTCAAATTTTTTCAGGTCGTAGCTTAAAAGGTCTTTCAGCCGACCGAGAATATCCGGAATGTTCAGGATGGGCACGATGGAATAATTTTCGTCAAATACGACGCCCTGAAGACCTGAAATGCCCTTAAACAGATCCGGCAGCGGTTTTACTACCAGAGATACGAAGTTTTGCAGCTGGTCTACCACAATGCCGGTGCGCTTGTTCAGGTATTCAACAACCACCGTGTTTGATGTGCCTTTTTTTTCCGATTTGGGCTCGTAATCGTTCAATATTGTAGAAAGATTGTAAACCGGAATAAGGCTGTCGCGCAGGCGGTACAGTTTTTTGTTTTGCAGGTTTATGCAGTCTTCTTCGTTAATCTGGGTAACTTCGCTGATGTACTGCGCCGGTATAAGGAATTTCATATTGCTGCTTGTTACGAACATTCCCTGCAGGCTTGCAAGCGAAGAAGGAAAGGTGAGGATGAAACTCGTTCCCTTGCCTTTTTCTGTTTTTATGTTGATTTTGCCCTTGATTTTTTCCATGTTGGTGCGCACAACATCAAGCCCCACGCCGCGCCCTGAAAGTGAATTGACGTTTTCGCTGGTGGAAAAGCCGGGAATAAACAGAAATGCGGACAAATCGTTTTCTGACATTCCGCTGATTTCTTCCTTGCGGTCGGGGTAGCGGTTTATTGCGGCTTTGCGCACTTTTTCGTAATTGATGCCGGCACCGTCGTCTTCAACGGTCATTTCCAGATGATTTGCAACGCTTTCGGTAATTACTTTTATTGTGCCGGTGGGATTTTTGCCGTTTTTAACGCGTTCTTCTTCCGGTTCAATGCCGTGGTCCAAAGCGTTGCGCAGCAGGTGCAGAAGAATGTCAGAAAGCGGTTCAAGAATAACCTTATCAAGGTAAAGTTCCTGCACGGGTATTTCAAAATGAATGTGCTTTTCAAAATCCAGCGCGTCTTTTTCAATCGTGCGCTTCAGCGGGTTCAGAATAATTTCCAGAGGCAGCATGCGCAAATTGAAAATTGAATTCTGCACGTCAAAAAGCCCGGTTTCCAGCTGGTCTAAATCAGATTCAAACAATTTTCGTATTGCAGAAATGCTGGGGCTTTTGGTTTCAAACTCTTCCTGCCGCAGCAATTCAAGGGTGCGCTTCAGCTTGAATTCCCTGATGATAAGGCTGTCGTAGACGTTTATAATTGAATTTATTTTTTCAAGCTTTACGCGGATTGTCTGCACGTCGTCCAGCGAAATATCGTTTGCGGCAGTTTCGTCTTTTTCGCCGCTCGTGCCGTCAATTTCGCTTTGCAGCTTTTTTCTTTCGTAGGTTTCGCCGTTTATAACCGAAGAAAACGCCTTCATGAAATTATCAACAGGCAT
Organism: Treponemataceae bacterium; assembly: GCA_024402495.1. Lineage (GTDB taxonomy): Bacteria > Spirochaetota > Spirochaetia > Treponematales > Treponemataceae > UBA1240. The sequence goes on along the minus strand of JAKSTR010000079.1, from coordinate 3,739 downwards.
TTCGTCGTTCTGTTTGTCCTTTATGCGGACAAGGCAGCTGTCAAGCATATCCAAAGTCAGCAGGGTAAGCCCTACAACTTTTCCGGATATTTCAATCCGTTTTTCGGCTACGGCTTTAAGCACGTCTTCAAGCCCGTGGGAAACTTTTTCCATGGTGGAAAAGCCCAGCATCCGGGAAGTTCCTTTTATCGTGTGCAGTTCACGCAGTAAATCGTTCAGCAAATCTTCGTTTTCGGGCTCTTCGTGGAATTTTATAATGTCTTCGTGAATGACGGCGGAATGTTCTTTGGTTTCTTCAATAAAATCCGCGGTCAGTGCCGATTTATCTATCATCGTCTCTCCACTCCTTCTTCAAATTTTCATTACATATCCTGTAAAAATAGCCGGAACTGAATGTTCCGAAAAGCCATGTAAAGTCTTCGCCCTGGGTTTCTTCCAGAATTGTTGCGGCTTTTGTATACGCGCTAAGCCGCTTTTTTTTGCTGGCGTCGTCGTCTTTTGCTTGCAGAAGTGCCCCAAGCTGAAAAAATGCCGGCCAGAACTTTGGATTTGCGATGGTTGCCTTTTCGTAACATTGAACGGCTTCTGCTTCCATTTTTCTTGCAGAAAACAGAAAAGCTTCAAAATAATATTTGTAAAATTTGTCTTTTATGCCGGGGTTAAAGCAGCCCACCAGATTTTCGGCTTTTTCAAAATCTTTTTTGCCGCACAATACCGAAAGTTTTTCCCACAATTCCGGGGCGCTGAATTCTTTTGCGGCGCTTGGTTTTGGTGAATTTTCTTCTTTTGCCGCCGGTTTTTCAGCAAATTCTTTTTTCTGCTGCAATAATTTTTCGGTTCGTTCTTCTTCTTCCTGTTTCTGCTTCAATTCGCGCAAAATTTGAATTTTTGCTTCGTTATTGGTTTTTTCTGCCTTTTGAAAATAATAAACCGAATTGCAGTTTTTCTTTTCAAGGTTCAGTTCGCCGCAGTCGGCGTTCATGCCGCCAATTTCGCTTATGCTGAAAAATATAAGACCGCCGTTTTTTAATTTTCTTGCAAGCTTTTTAAGAATTTCGCAGCGGGTTATCTGGTTAAAATAGATGAAAACGTTTCTTATGAAGATAATGTCTACGGTTTCGTCCTGCGGCACCGCATTTGATTTTTCCAGTTCCAGAAGATTGGCTCTGCCGCACATTATTTTTTCTTTTAGTGCCGGCAAAACCGCAAATACGGGCAGGTTTTTGCTGTCCCGGGTTTCGCAAATGTAGGGCGCAATGCAGGGCTTAAAGCTGCTGCCGTCGCGACGGAAAGAGTTTGCGCCGTAAGTGCCGTTTTTAAGCATGACCAGAGCGTCTGTATCAATGTCCGTTGCGAAAACAATCGGTTTTGCGCCGCACGCCAGGGCAAGGCTTGCAAGGGAATAGGCTTCTTCGCCGGATGAACAGGCGGCGCTCCACATTACGATGGTTTTGCCTGCAAAACTGGTTTTTATGTATTCTTCCAGAAACTTAAACTGCTTTTCTTCGCGGAAAAAATAGGTTTCGTTTACAACCACGGCGTTTACAAGGTTTTTCAGTTCTTCGGCGCTGGAAATAACTGCGTCGTAAAGGCCGCAGATGGAAATGCCGTCTTTTTCTATCCGTTCGCTTATGTATTTTTTCAGCTGGCTTTGGTGCACGTCGGTTATCATCATTCCGCAGTGTTTTTCTATGAGGACTTTGAATTTTTCCAGATAATCGTTTTCGTTCACTTTGTTTCCTGCATGCCAAGCATTGCGCGCACGTATTTGCCAATTTCTTTTACGGAAAGAACTTTTTTAGCTGCGCCGGCGTCTATGGCTGCTTTGGGCATGCCAAAAACCGCGCAGGATTCTTCAGATTCGCAGATTGTATAGGCGCCGTGTTTTTTCAGTTCAACGCAACCGTCTGCGCCGTCTTTGCCCATGCCCGTTAGCAGAATGCCGATGCATTTTTCGCCGGCAACTTTTGCGCCGCTTATAAACATCGGGTCAACCGCCGGGCGCAAAAAATGCACTTCGGCTTCTTTGTTCAGGCGGATTATGTAGTTTCCGTCCAAATCTTTTGTAATTCCCATGTGGTAATCCGCCGGGGCAACGTAAACCACGCCGTTTTTGCAGACTTCGTAATCTTCTGCAAAATGCACGTCCATATTTGTGGTTTCGGAAAGCCACGGCGCATAGTGGGCGGCAAAGCTTGCGTCGATATGCTGGGTAAGAAGAATCGGTACGCCAATATCTTTGCCAAGATTTTGCAGCAGGGTTTGCACCGCAACAGGACCGCCGGTAGAAGCGCCGACCATAATGATGTTGAAATTTCCGCTTGCGGTTTCTTCATTCGGCTGGTTTTCTGCTTCTTCCGCCGGGTTTTTTAGGTTTTTGGAACCTATCAAATACAGTTTTTCTTTAAAATTATTGTAAAACTCCGCCGATGACGAGCTTAAATCCGGCTTTTTTATCATTTCAATTGCGCCGGCGCTGATGCCCTTAAAGCCGTATTTGGCGCTGTCTTCTGTTGAAAAAATGACGATTGCCGTGGGCGATTCCTGCATTATTGTTCTGGTGGCTTCAATTCCGTCCATAACCGGCATGTTTATGTCCATAATTATCAAATCCGGATTAAGCAGTTTTGTTTTTGCTACCGCGTCTGCGCCATTTGCCGCTTCGCCAACAACAGAAAATCTTTTGTCGTCTGCCAGTATTTGTTTCAAAATTGCCCTTATAACGGCAGAATCGTCAGCCAACAGTAATTTAATCATTTTTGCTCTCTTCAAAAGATTTTAAGAATTTTTCCATATCCAGCAAATATTGAATTCTTCCGTTTTTTAAATACTTTATGGCAAGCAGCCCTTTGTACTGGCAAAAATCGTCCATAACTGCACCGAATAATTTAAAATCCTTCAGTTCTATTGCCTGCACAAAAGATTCGGCGCTGGTTTCGTAATATTTGCCGTCAATTTTCAGCACCATGCATTCGTCCTGAATGCCTTCGTCGTTAAAAGCCCGGCTTACAAGATAGTCAAAACTTACAACCTGTACTTCGCGCCCAAGCACTTTTGCCAGCCTGCTGAACGCCGGTTCCTGTTTTGCACCGATATAGTTGCTTGCGCTTATGAGATTTTTTTCTATTAAATAATCTGCATTTTTGTAAGAAAGGCAGATGAAATTAACGGAAGTTTTCAATATTGACCCTTATTTTTTCGTAAATCTTTGCGGCGTTTAAAATCGGAACGTTTTTGCCGGCGTAGTCGATTGTGCCGTTATAAAACGAAGCGTCCTGAACTTCTTCAAGTTTTATTACGGAATCTTCCGGGGCTGTGTGAAAATCCATCACGTCCGTTATCTGTATGCAGAATTTTGAATCCGGCAGGTTCAGTACAATGAAAAGTGAAGTTTCCTGCTTTTCTTTTTCCAGAAACAGAGACAAGTCAACCACGGAATAGGGTTCGCCGTGCCGGTTTACCACGCCTTTTACAAAAGAAGGCACAAATGGCAGCGGATAAATATCCAGATTGCGTAATATTTCTTTGGACATTGAAGCTTCGATTGCGTATAAATCTTCGTTTAAGGAAAAGACCAGCCAGGTTAATTCCGGTATTTCGTTATCCTGTTTTTCTTCGTCGTTTTCAGAATTCTGATTTTCTTTTATCATTTCGACTAATTTATTTTTCATAAGTGAATAACATTTTACACGATTTTTATAGTACAGGCAAAGCAAAAATTGAAATATGCTGCCGTTTT
>JAKSTR010000078.1 GCA_024402495.1 Treponemataceae bacterium | reverse complement strand
ATTCATTCAGCCTGTTTTTGTGCGTAAACACTCAATACAGGCTGAACTTTATGTGTTACTGTTAAATTATGAAAAAACTTATCATTATTGATGACCACATTGCATTATGCAATGGCATAAAACTTTGGTTTGAACAGAATGCGCCGGACTGGCAGATTTTATTTACGCTTTCTGATCCTACCGAACTGGAACAGAAACTTTCTGCAGGCGGCTTGCAAAACGGTAATTTGCAGGATGTATATGCAACCGTAGACATTGCGTTTGACAAAAACCCGGAAATTGACGGATACGACATTATAAATAAATTGAATTCTTTTGGAATAAAGTCAGTTGTCTATTCAATGTATTATTCCGGCAGTTTTATTTCGCGCGCAGTGGAATGCAAGGCAAAAGGTTTTGTAAGCAAAAACTTTGACGAAAGCGAACTTTTTACGGCTTTTAAGCAGATTGATGCCGGCGAAGAATTCTATTTGCCAAAAGAATTATCAGACAGTCTTTCAAAAGCGTTGTCAAAAACAAGTTCCCTAAGCAAAAAAGAAAAAGACGTTCTGTTTTTAATTCAGAAAGATTTGGAAAACTTTGAAATTGCCAGCAGACTAGGCATTTCTATCCGCACCGTAGAAAACCACATAAGCCGCATTTACGACAAAACCGGCTATAAAACCCGCATTGATTTGAAACGCTTAACCTGACAAAACCGTTTTTACGTTTGGAGAAAACTTAAATTGAAAAGACGCATAATTTTTTCTTTTTTTTTAACCGTATATTTTGCGTTTGGTGCTGCGCATGGGCTTTCTGCACAAAAATTGCAGAACCTGCCGGTAACAGCTGAAGAACGCGAAAATCCTTCATTTTTCTTTCAGCAAAGTGCCGCAAAAAACCAAGACCAGCTGACCGATTTATACGATTTATGGCTAACTCTGGATTTTCAGCTGGAAAACAATCAGGTAAACGAAGAAACGATACAAAAGTTTTTGTCAGCCATTCAGACTGTATTTACAAAAGAAGATTTGCAGTTTTCCGAAAAAGTTGCGCCACAATATGCAATTGCGGCAAGCAACCTGCAAAATGCCGTATTAAAGCACGACAGGCAGGAAATTTCATCCTGCTTTGCAATATATTTGTATCACCGCAATTCATTAACGGACAGAACTTCCGGCACAATGGTTTTTATCATTATATCAATCAGCATTCTAAGTCTGTTTGTAATTGTTCTTGCAATTTCCTTTGCGCGCAGCCAAAGTTTTTTGAAACACTCGCAGCTGGTAATTCTTTCTGCAATGGAAGGGCAGGAAAAAGAACGCAAAAGATTTTCACACGAACTGCATGATACCGTTGCGCAGGATTTGAAAGTTATTGAAATGCAAACCAAGCAAATATTGCTGTTTGAAGAAGTAAAGCAAAACGAAAATGCCAAAAACCTAATCAATGAAATTCTTCAGTTACAGAAAAATTCAATACTGCAAGTAAGGAATATTTGTTACAACCTTACACCACCCGATTTGAAAAACGGCGACATTCGTTCTGCAATTGAACATTTTGCCAATACTTTTGCAGAACAGACGGGCATTGAATGCAATTATCTTGTTACGGACGAAGCTACGGAAATAATCCGTTCGTGGCAGCAGACCCACAGCCTGCATATTTTCCGCATTGTGCAGGAAGCCTTAAACAATGCTTCAAAGCACGCAAAGCCCAGCGAATGTTCCGTTACGCTGCGATACGACAGTCTTGGCAATAAACTGATACTTTTAATTTGTGACGACGGTCAGGGGTTTGATTATAAAAAAGAACGTTCAGTGCTTTCGCTGAAAAACAACCAGAAAGAACATTTTGGCGTAACGAACATGGAAGAACGTGCAAAAAGCCTGAACGCCAGTTTTGAAATTAAATCAGACAGTGAAATCGGTACAGAAATTAAGGTAACAATTCCCGGCGTTCAAAACTGATAACAAGCCAGAACATTATTTAAAATGAAAAAACCAGCCGCAGGCAGACAATGCCCAAAAGCTGGTTTTTATTTTTATAGCAAAAAATTATTTTCCTGTAATTTTGCGCTGACATTCGCGGTAAATTGCGGCGGTCTGGGCAACAACATCAACCGGAATTTCTTTAATGTTAGGGTCGCCGGCAAGATTGTTTGCCTTTAACCAGTCGCGGACAAACTGCTTGTCGTAGCTTGCCGGGCTTCCGCCAACTTCGTATTTAGACAAATCCCAGAAACGGCTAGAATCTGGTGTCAAAACTTCGTCGGCAAGAACCAAATCGCCGTTTTCGTCCAGACCGAATTCAAATTTGGTATCGGCAATAATGATTCCGTTTTTATATGCGTGCTCGTAGCATTTTTTATAAACTTCAAGGGCGGCTTTTTCAATCTTGCTGCCAAGTTCTTCGCCCAAATCTTTTTTCATATATTCCAAAGTTACGTTAATATCATGACCTTCGGCGGCTTTGGTAGAAGGTGTAACAATCGGCTGGTCAAGTTTTTCAGCCTGTTTGTATTCGCGGTCAAAGCTGTGACCCAAAAACTGTTCGCCTTTCTTGTAAGCTTCGTACATAGAACCGAACATATAACCGCGGACAATTACTTCGTAAGGAATCATCTTAAGTTTTTTAACCAGAATTGTGCGGCCATCGTATTCAGGTTTCTGAAATTCTTTCGGCATATCTTTAATATCACTGGAAATCATGTGATTTTTTACAATTCCGTCAGTCAAATCGAACCAAAAGTTAGAAAGTGCATTCAGAACTTTGCCTTTGTCTGTAATCAAAGTTGGCAAAATAACATCAAATGCAGACAAACGGTCAGTTGTAACAATTACCATTCTGCCGTCTTCTAAATCGTAAACTTCACGAACCTTCCCAGAAATAATTTTCTTCATATAAACCTCTACAACGAACGCAAAACGCCGTTAATAATTTAATTTCTTGCACAATATAGCGTAAATTTGCACTAATTTCAACAGAAAGAAAGCGTTTGCATTTATGTATGCCCTTTTTCACTCTATGCAATTGAAAATTAAAAACCGAAAAAGGCATAAAAAAAGCGCCGGTAAAAAACCAGCGCTCTTTTATTCGCTAAAAATCAGCTAAAATTAGCAGTTTTCTGCGAAGTATTTAATGGTGCGAACCATCTGTGAAACGTATGAGTTTTCGTTGTCGTACCAAGAAACAACCTGTACCTGGAAAGTATCGTCAGAAACTTTAGATACCATTGTCTGTGTAGCATCGAACAATGAACCGAATTTCATACCGATAACGTCTGAAGAAACGATTTCATCTTCGTTGTAACCGAAAGATTCAGTTGCAGCAGCTTTCATTGCAGCATTGATTCCTTCTTTTGTTACGTCTTTGCCTTTTACTACAGCAGTAAGGATTGTTGTTGATCCAGTAGGAGTTGGAACACGCTGTGCTGAACCGATCAATTTTCCGTTCAATTCAGGAATTACCAAACCGATAGCTTTAGCAGCACCTGTTGAGTTAGGAACGATGTTAGCAGCACCAGCACGTGAACGGCGGAGGTCACCTTTGCGCTGTGGACCGTCGAGGATCATCTGGTCACCTGTGTAAGCATGGATTGTAGCCATGATACCAGACTGGATTGGAGCATAGTCATTCAATGCTTTAGCCATTGGAGCCAAACAGTTTGTTGTACAAGAAGCAGCAGAAATGATGTTGTCGTTCTTTGTCAAAGTTTTGTGGTTTACATTGTAAACGATTGTTGGAAGGTCGTTTCCAGCTGGAGCTGAAATTACAACTTTCTTAGCACCTGCTGTGATGTGAGCAGAAGCTTTGTCTTTTGCACAGTAGAAACCTGTACATTCGAGAACTACGTCTACACCATATTTTGCCCATGGGCAGTTTGCAGCATCTTTTTCAGCAGAAATTTTGATTTCTTTTCCATCAACGATGATTGCATCTTCTGTTGATTCTACTGTGTGTTTTCCTTCACCGAGACGGCCACAGAATCCACCCTGTGCTGTATCATATTTCAAAAGGTGAGCAAGCATTTTTGGGCTTGTGAGATCGTTGATAGCTACAACTTCATAACCATCAGCTTCGAACATCTGGCGGAATGCCAAACGACCAATGCGGCCGAAACCGTTAATAGCAACTTTAACCATAAGAGGTCTCCTATCTATAATTTTATACTGAATTGTATGTTTTTCAGTATTTTGTGTCAATAGCGCAAAGAATGCAAAATTCTTCTATATAAACAATTCTACTTGCGGTCTAAATAACCGGAATCTTCAAGATAGCGGCGGCGTGTCATTACCAGCTGAATCAGTTCCTGATACATATCATAGTTTGATTCAAGGGCAATCGGGAAAATGTAAAACTCGGTTTCATCGCAGTATCGTTCAATAAATTCCGGGCTTGTAACAAAGCCCAGACTTATCATATTGCTGATGCGGTCGGCAGTTTTCAGTATTTTTGCCCTGGAACTGCCCTGCCGCATCACCTGCTTCAAGTAATCGCTTTTCAGCTGACCGGGCTTTTTGGTAACTTCCAGCACCAGATCGTAAACCTGCTTTGCTTCCGGCTCAATCTGAAGAATGAGGCTGTGATCAAAGCCTTCAATATCTTCTATTAAATCGTGAATCAAAGCGGCTTTAAGTAGAACGCTGTCTATGTAGCCATAGTCAATAAGAATGGACATGGTATCAAACTGATGACGGAACATATTTCCGCCGGCATGCCGTGATTTGCCAATTAAGGCAGTGGAAAGCTGCATATAAGGTGCAAAATTTATGCCTTTAAGGGCAAGCATTGCCTCATTGTCCATTCTCATAATTAAAGACTCTGTAAATAAGACGTAAGTTTTTCTATGCGGCGCTTGGTGTTGGCAAGCTTTTCGCGTTCAGCAGCAACAACTTCTGCCGGTGCGTTTTCCGCAAATTTCCCTTTAAGCTTTGCTTCAACCTTCTGTACAAAAGCACTTTCGGTGTTAATTTCTTTTGTAAAGCGGGCTTTAAGCTGTGCCGAATCAATGCCTTCGCCAATTAAAAGGAAAGCTTCAAAACCGCTGCCTACTGTACCGATTGATTTTTCAGGTTTCTGTTCTGCAAAATCAACCTGACGCAAACCAGCCAGAAGACAGAGCAAATCTGTTTTCTCTTTTAATACTTCCGCAGCAGAACCCGGTGTTACAAGCACAACCGAATGAAGCTTGCTGTCTGGCGAAATGCCGCATTCTGCACGAAGGGCACGAATCTGGCGGACAAATTCCTGCAATACGGCAAAACGAGTTGCGGCACTATTATATTCACGGCTGGAAAGCACGATTGGATAAGGTGCATTTATCAAAAGACCGCGATAAGTTAAATATTCTTTTGTTTCAGCAGAAGCATAAGTACCGCGGTTCCGTGCAATTTCATCAAGCGGCAGGAAGCGGTAAATTTCTTCCGTAACAAACGGAAGATAAGGGTGAAGCAGGCGCAGGCTTTCTTCCAGAACGTTCAGCAGAACAGAAACTGCGCGGTTCTTTTCGTCTTCGTCGCCGTTGCGGAAAGACAGCTTTGTAGCTTCTACATACCAGTCGCAGAAATCGTTCCAGAAATATTCGTACAAAGTCTGGGCGCCGTCATTATAGCGGTAGCCTTCCAGTGCAGAACGTGCATCTTTTGCGGCGTTGTTCAGGCGAGAATAAATCCAGCGGTCAAGTTCGGTCAAGCCGTTTTTTGCACCTTTGTCGGCGTCTGCACTTTCATCAATTGCAATAAGCGTTCTGCCTTCAAGGTTGCCCAAAATATAGCGGCTGGCGTTCCAGATTTTGTTTGCAAAGCGGCTTCCCAATTTGAAAGATTCTTTGTCAACAAGAACATCCTGTCCCTGGGCACACATAAAGGCAAGAGTGAATTTTAACGCGTCAGAACCGTATTCTTCGATAATTTCCAGCGGGTCAAGACCGTTGCCCAAAGATTTAGACATTTTGCGACCCTGCTTGTCGCGTACCAGACCATGAATGTAAATGTCGTGGAAAGGTGATTTTCCAGTAAATTCAAGACCAGCCATAATCATGCGGCTTACCCAGAAGAAAATAATGTCGTAGGCGGTTACCAATGCGCTGGTCGGGTAAAATTTCTGCAAATCGGCTGTGTTTTCAGGCCAGCCAAGCGTACTGAACGGCCACAGCCATGAACTGAACCATGTATCAAGAACGTCCGGATCCTGATTCAGCCTGTCTGCTTTTGCGCCGCATTTTGGACAGCTTTCAGGGTCTTCGCGGCTTACAATCATTTCGCCGCAGTCCTGACAGTACCAGACCGGAATACGGTGACCCCACCAGAGCTGGCGGCTGATACACCAGTCGCGGATTCCTTCCATCCAGCGCTGATATGTGTTTTCCCATTTTTTAGGGTAGAAAACAATTTCGCCGTCGCGCCATGCTTTTAAAGCCTTGTCAGCAAGCGGCTTCATTTTTACAAACCACTGTTCACTTAAATATGGTTCTACAACGCTGTGGCAGCGGTAACAGTGACCAACCGGATGCGTAATTTTTTCTTCTTCCTTGAACAAACCGGCAGCCGTCAAATCTTCAATTACAACTTTGCGGGCTTCTTTACAGCTTAAGCCGCGGTATTTTTCCGGAACATTTTCATTCAAAGTACCGTCCGGGTTCAGGATATTGATAATGTCAAGATTATGGCGCTTACCAACTTCCCAGTCGTTAGGGTCGTGTGCCGGTGTAATTTTTACAACGCCGGTACCAAATTCGCGTTCTACGTAAGTATCTGCTACAACAGGAATTACCTTGTCTGTCAATGCAAGCTTTACGTTTTTTCCGATTAAAGCGGCATAGCGCGGGTCTTCAGGGTGAACGGCAACGGCGGTATCACCGAAAAGTGTTTCAGGGCGGGTTGTTGCAATTTCAATTTTGTTTCCGCCTTCAAAAACCGTACCGTCTTCAAGCGTTACGCTTGGAATTGATGAGCCGTCCGCAATTTCGTAGTACATGTGGTACATTGCACCGGCGGTGTCTTCGTGTTCAACTTCATCATCGGCAAGAGCGGTACCGCAGGAAGGACACCAGTTTACCAGATAATTGCCTTTGTAAATCAAGTCGCGTTCGTACAAAGTAACAAAAACATTACGAACAGCTTTAGAAAGTCCCTCGTCAAGGGTAAAACGTTCTCTGTCCCAGTCAACGCTGTTACCAAGCTTGCGCTGCTGTTTTGTAATAATTGCGTGGTGTTCGCGCTTTACTTCCCAAGTGCGTTCTACGAATGCTTCGCGTCCCAAATCGTGGCGGCTTTTGCCTTCTTTTTTAAGACGGCGTTCTACAACGTTCTGGGTTGCAATACCGGCGTGGTCTGTACCCGGCAGCCAAAGTGTTGGTTCGCCGTTCATGCGGTGGTAGCGAACAACAATATCTTGCAAAGTATTATTCAAGCCGTGTCCCATGTGCAAAACACCGGTAACGTTTGGCGGCGGAATTACCACAGTAAAAGGCTTTTTATCTTTATTGCAGCAGGAACAACTTTCGGGCTTAAAACTGCCCTGTTTTTCCCATTGAGAATAGATTCGGTCTTCAAAATCCTGAGGGTTATAAGCTTTTTCAAGTTCAATCGCTTTCATTGTTTCTCCGTTTTCAAAGCACTTGCTTTTTTTATTTAGAAAAATTGTAATTATTTTACTGAATTTGTGCCCATTAGACAATAAGGGCACCGCCGCCCGAAACAGCGGCTGCCTGCATTCAGTTTATGCAGCCTTCGTTCAGGGCTTCTTCTACCGCATCGATTACAAAATCCGGGGTAGAAGCCCCAGCACTCAGCCCTACCCGCTTCAGCCTGAAAAAATCAGCAGGAATCTCATCTGCGGTTTCTATCAGGGCGGCATTCGGGCACAATTCCTGTGCAGTACGCAAAAGCCTTTTTGTATTTGCAGAATTTTTGCCGCCGATAATCAGCACGCCGTCTACATTTCTGCATAATTCAACCAAAGCTTTTTGTCGTTCCTGGGTAGCCGGGCAGATTGTATTTGCAACCTTTAAGTTTGGTATTTTTTCTTTAAGAACATTTGCAATGTTTTCATATTCCGCGGAAGAAATTGTGGTCTGGCTTAATAAAATTGCCTGTTCCGGCAGCGGATTAAGGTTTGCGGCCTCTTCATGGTTTTCAATTACGGTACATTCTGCGCCGCTGGCACGGGCACAGCCGCTAATGCCCACAACTTCGCCGTGGTTTTTGTCGCCGGCAAGCAAAACCGTATAGCCTTTTTTGCCAAAATCTGCCGCCCGCTTTTGGCTTGACAAAACACGCGGACAGGTTGCGTTTATAACCTTGCATCTGCTGTTTTCCAGTTTTTTCATTATAACCGGCGGCACACCGTGGGCGCGGATTATTACTACACAGTCGCTGGCATCAGCAGGCAAATCACTGGCATCGGCAGACAAAACACCAACGCCCATTTTTTCCAGAGCTTTTAATGCAGAATTATTATGAATAAGCGGACCAAGCGTATAAACTTTTTTATTTACGTTTTCAGCACAGGCAAGTTCCGCAGCTTCTACCGCCCGGCGAACCCCCATGCAATAGCCTAAAATTTCGGCACGAAGAATTGTCATAAAGCCATTTTAGCAAAAAAAAACCCGATTGGAAAGAATCCAAACGGGTTTTCATACTTAAGCATTCAATAACTTAAAGGCAAAAATTATGCGTTCAAAGTTACCTGCTGTTTAATTTCATCTTCAGGCTTCCAGTTTTTGCGGCAAGCAACACTGAATGAACCTGCGATAAAGATTGTAGAATATACACCAGAAATCAAACCAACAATCATTGCAAGAGCAAAGTCTTTCATAGAACCAGTTGTAAAGATGTACAAAGAAAGAACAGCAAGCAAAGTAGTTACTGTTGTAATAATTGTACGTGTCAACATTGAAGACTGTGAATAGTCCCACAATTCCTTGAAAGAACGAATGTTTGTAACTTTAATGTTTTCACGAACGCGGTCAAGAACAACGATGGTATCGTTGATTGAGTAACCGATGATGGTCAAAATTGCTGCGATTGTAACAGAAGAGAATTCCATCTGTGTGAAAGCAACAAAAGAAACCATAATCAAGGCATCGTGAATAATGGCAAGAACAGCACCAAGAGCCAAGTCCCACTTAAAGCGGATTGTTGCATAGCCCCAGATGAGCAGCAAAGTAGCAAGAACAAGAATAACTGAACCTTTTACCAAAGATTTAGAAAAGTTTGAACCGATATAGTCTGTTTTAAGAACAGAAACATTTTCAGCACCAAATCTTTCGCCCAAAAGATTCAAAATCTGCTGTTTGCGCAGGTTACGCATTTCCGGGTCGCTGCCGTTATCTCCGGCACGAATCTGGAAAGAAAGCTGTGTACCAGTTCCGGTTGCTTTAATTGAAATATCGTTAACACCGGCAAGAACGGCGCGAACTTCTTCAACGTCAGCCAATGATTCAGATTCCTGATAAAGGTTGTATGGTTTAGAAGTTAATACGCTAGACAATTCAGAATTGGTAAACATTCCCAAAGATGAATTAGATCCGCTAACCAAGGCAGTAGCTTTAACACCTTCAATCAAGTTGATGCCGCTAACAAGTTCTGCAACTGTAGGGTACTGACCGTAGTAATAGTTGAAAGTTGAGTTTTCTGCACCAATACCGCTTACAACAACTGTTACACCGTTAGAAGAAGTTTCTACAGAAACAGTTGCCGAGCCATTGTAAGTTAAACTTACGGCAGGCGGCACAAGGCGAACTTCTTGAATCAAACCAGGTTTGAAGTCCAGACCGAAGTTAATACCTTTTGTGCAAACAGTAATTAAACCTGCAACAATAAACAAAATACTAAAAATAACACAAGGAACAAAAGCTTTGCTAAAATGAATAAGTTTCTTCATTATTTTACCCTCCAGCCGATGCTTACTTTTTCTTTGTGCATTACATCTGTGTTAAAGTCAAACATAAGGTGAGATACGAACAAAGCGGTAAATACCGAAGAAATAACACCAATAGCCAAACTTACTGCAAATCCCTGGATTGTACCGGTTCCCAACTGAGAAAGGAACAGGGCTGCGATAAGAGTTGTGATATTTGAGTCCATAATTGCCCAGAATGCGTGCTGGAAACCAGCAGCAATTGAAGCAGCACGGCTTTTGCCAAGTTTAATTTCATCTTTGATACGTTCAAAAACGATAACGTTAGCGTCAACTGCCATACCGATAGTAAGAATCATACCGGCAATACTAGAAAGCGTAAGGGTAAGACCCAAGGCAGAAAGAACACTGAACATCATGAAAAGGTTGAGAACCTGAGCAACAACGGCGTTAACACCAGCGCCTGTGTACCAGATCAGCATGAAAATCATAACGAGAATCAAACCGAAAGCAATTGCCCTGATTCCCTGCTGAATGGCAACTTCACCAAGTGAAGCACCGATAATCTGCTGGTTTTCAATTTCAAGCGGAACAGAAAGCCATGCTGTCTGCAAAACTTTCTTCAGGTTCTGGGCTTCTTCAAAACCGAAACCGCTGATAGCAACCTGACCGCCGCCGATAGCTTCGCGGATTGTTGCATAAGATTTAAGCTTGTTGTCAGAAACGATACCGAGGAAGTCACCTACGTGAGCACCGGTAAAATCTGCAAAAATGTCTGCGCCTTCGCTGTCAAGCAGGAAGTTAACCTGCGGTTTACCCAGATTGTCGCTGCCAATTTCTGCTGACTTAACGTGTTTACCGTCAAGAACGATTTCTGAACTTACAACCATGTAACCGGCACGTTCGTCAAGACCGTATTCGTCCTTTACATAGTAACCGAAAACTTCAGTTCCTTCAGGAATCAAGGTCGGGTCAAGAAGATTACCGTTTGCATCGAAACAGCGTGCAGGGTTTTCGTTATAGTAAGCATTGAAAGCGTTAGAAGCTTCCATATCAACCAGACGGAAGTTAAGGATACCCTTACCCATGATGATTGAGTTGATGCTGTCAGCCTGAGCTGCACCAGGAATTTCAATATAAATGCGGTCTTCGCCCTGACGGCGAATTGTAGGTTCTGTCAAACCGAAACGGTCGATGCGGCCTGTTAAAGTTTCAATTGCCTGTGCCATTGCTTCTTCTTTAAAAGCATCAGCGTTGGCAACCGTACCAGATTCGTTCTGGCTTGCAAGTGCTGCATCAAGGTCAGCATGAACCAAAATGCTCATACCGCCGCTAAGGTCAAGACCAAGTTTTACGGAACGTTCATATTTGCGTTTTGTAGCAAGAATTCCTTCGCGGTAATTGTTTTCAATTGCAGAAATCAATTCGCCCTGGCTGGAAAAACCACCAAGAACGGCTGCTGCATTCCAGTTAGAAGGAGCAGTTTTGCCGTAAAGCTTATAATTCTTTTTTGCTGCTTTTTTCAAATAATCGAATTCAGCAGGCAGGCTAGCATCGGCATTACTACGAACTTCAGCGGTCAATGTGTCAACATCGGCAGCTGCCATAATCCGTGAATAATCTTTAATTTTTTCAAGTGAACTTAGTGCCAGCGTTTGGGCATCTTTTGGTGTAAAGAAATACCAAGAAATTGACGGCCACAAGAACGCAAAACAAACTACCAGAACCACAAGAAGAATGAAAAAACGACTGCGTTTACTCATTTCTTTTTTTCTCCAGATATTTATTTATTTTCTTCTGTTTCAGAACCGGCTTCTACAGCCTTTGTTTCGTTTTCAGATTTGTCCTGTTTTTTTTCAGCTTTTTCGTTTTTAGCTTTTTCATCAAGCTCTACAGAAGCGATTGCAGAACGTGTGAATTCAATTTTTGTATTGTCGTCAACTTTTACAATTACTGTTTTTTCTTTTGTAGAAGTAACAACACCGTGAATTCCGCCGATTGTAACAACTTTGTCGCCTTTTTTAAGAGCGGCAATCATTTTTTCTGTTTCTTTCTGCTTTTTGTTCTGCGGACGAATGAGCAAGAAGTAGAAAATAACAAAAATCAACAAAATAGGGAGCATAGACATTAAACCGGCTGCACCGCCGGCTGCGCCAGCACCTGTCAAAGGCAAAAAGGCCATATTTTTCCATCCTTTTGAAATTTAAACTAGTCTAATGAAATTAACACGATACGCGAAGCATAGTCAAGGCGT
>JAKSTR010000077.1 GCA_024402495.1 Treponemataceae bacterium | reverse complement strand
GCGGCATATAAAAACACACAGGAAAATATGAAAATGACACAAACAAACAAAGGAATTTGGGGCAAGCTTGTTGATGAACAAAGCCGCTGCGAACATTATCATTCAAAACTGGATATAATTGCAAACAAATGCGCTTTGTGCAAAAAGTTTTACGCCTGCTACAAATGCCACAACGAAATGGAAAACCACAATTTTGCGCCAGCTTCAATAGAAGAGCCTGATACCGTAATGTGCGGCGCATGCGGAAAAACTTATTCGTACAAAAATTACAGCAGCATAACGGCGTGTACCGAATGCGGCGGCAGCTTTAACCCGAACTGCGCAAATCACAAATGTATTTACGTTTTTTAGTCCGCACGGCAGATAATTTTTTTTGCCGCGCAGACAAAACGCCCAGAAAAAACAAAAGGAGCTGATATGAGAAGAAAAGACAGGGAAGTAACGGATTTTGATACGATTTCCGGCATTATTGACGAGTGCGATATTTTAAGAATCGGGCTTGCGGACGGAGATTTTCCGTATATTGTGCCGGTAAATTTTGCCTATACGATTGCCCAAAAACAGATTTGTTTTTACATTCACGGGGCAATGGCGGGCAAAAAATACGAAATGCTCTGCAAAAATCCGTTCTGTTCTTTTGAAATGGACATACCGCTTGAAATGGACTGCATTACGGAAAAAAAAGACGTAACCATGCGCTATAAATCGGTAATGGGCAAGTGCAGGGTTGAATTTTTGCAGGGCGAAGAAAAGCAGCGCGCCATTGACGAAATAATTATGGCGCGATACGAAGCAACCAAAAATTTCGACTATAACCGTGAAACTGTGGCACGAACCGCCGTTGCAAAACTTACCGTAATTGAACTTACTGCAAAAGTTAACCCGGTAAGAGGCGGCGCGGATTTGTAATCTGTTCTGCCGGCGCGCGCAAACCCAAAAGATTTATGCGCGCGCCGCCCCAAAACACGCCGCCGCCAAAATATTGTAAAATATTAAAATCGCCGCAACAGCATTTGTATTTTAGATGATACAATAAAAATACGGGTTTGCGGCAATCTGCAAAAACCGGCAAAAAATGCAATATAATGCGCTATTATATAGAAGAAAAAAATCAATTTTGGGGGCAAAACATGAAAATAGAAAACGAAACATTAACCGGCGAAAGAGCCGAATATTTTTCAGCCGATAAAGAATACATCGCTTCAACATTCAAAGACGGCGAATCGCCGCTTAAGCACGCCAGAAATATTTCTGTAACAGATTCAAAGTTTGAATACAAATATCCGCTTTGGAACACCGAAAATGTTTCGGTAGAAAATACCACATTTGAAGAACTCAGCCGCTCCGGCTTGTGGTACGTAAAAAATATGTCCATAAAAAATTCCCGTATCGTTGCGCCCAAAGAATTCCGCAGAAGTTCCGGGATTTATCTTGAAAACGTGGTTTTTGAAAACGCCGGCGAAACTTTCTGGTCTTGCAGCGGCATTAAGCTGAAAAATGTAAAAGCCGCCGGTGATTATTTTGCAATGAATTCTCAGGATTTTTACGCCGAAGATTTTACCCTTGACGGAAACTATTTTCTGGACGGCGGCAAAAATATTGAAGTGTATAATTCAATTCTTAATTCTAAAGACGCATTCTGGAACTGCGAAAACGTAACCGTTTACAATTCGCGCATCGTAGGCGAATATTTGGGCTGGAATTCCAAAAACCTTAAGTTTGTAAACTGCACGATAGAAAGCAATCAGGGGCTTTGCTATATTGACGGGCTTGTTCTGGAAAACTGCACGCTTGTAAATACAGACCTTGCCTTTGAATACTGTTCAAACATCAGCGCAACCGTAAACAGCAGAATTGAAAGCGTAAAAAATCCCGTTTCCGGCAAAATTACCGCCGCAGAAATCGGCACGCTTATTCTGAACCCGAAACGCTGCAATCCTTCGGCTACAAAAATTGAATGTGAAAAAATTGGCAGAATCTTCAGCCAGGATCCAAACCCAAACGAAAACTGAAAATATTCAGCAAAAAAGAGAAACTGAATTATGAAATACGATTTTGACAAAATTATAAACAGGCGCAACACCAATTCCTATAAATGGAACGTTGCCGAAAACGAACTGCCGCTGTGGGTGGCGGACATGGATTTTGAAACCGCGCCCTGCATAAAGGAAGCTATTGCAAGACGGGCGGAACATGGAGTTTTCGGCTATTCGGACATTCCGGATGAATGGGCGGAATCTTACGCCGGCTGGTGGAAAAAGCGCCACGGCTGGGAATTTGAAAAAGATTCGCTGGTTTTTTGTACCGGCGTTGTACCGGCGCTTTCTTCCTGCGTGCGCAAATTAACCAGCCCGGCAGAAAAAGTTTTGATTCAGACGCCGGTTTACAATATTTTTTTCAATTCAATTGTAAACAACGGCAGATACGTTTTGGAAAGCCCTTTGGATTATGACGAAGAAAAGTGCGAATATTCCATGAATTTTGAGCGCCTTGAAAAAGATTTGTCAGATCCGCAGGTTTCCTTGATGATTTTATGCAATCCGCATAATCCCTGCGGCAAAATATGGTGCCGGGAAGATTTGCAGAAAGTTGGCGAGCTTTGCAAAAAATATAGTGTTACCGTCGTTTCCGATGAAATTCACTGCGACATTACCACGCCTTCAAAATCTTACGTGCCTTTTGCCTCGGTTTCTGAAACCTGCAAAGAAATTTCGGTTGCGTGCATTGCGCCGACTAAATGCTTTAACATCGCCGGTCTTCATTCTGCGGCGGTGGTTGCAGCTAATCCTTCGCTTAGGCACAAAGTTTGGCGCGCCCTAAACACCGACGAAGTTGCCGAACCAAACGCTTTTGCCATGGATGCCACGGTTGCCGCCTTTACAAAAGGCGAGGGCTGGCTGAACCAGCTGAATGAATATTTGTGGGCAAACCGGAAATTTGCTGAAGATTTTATAACAAAAAATATTCCGGCGCTTAAAACTGTAAAAGCCGAAGCAACATATTTGATGTGGGTTGATGTTGGCAAAACCGGCATGACCGGCGACGAGTTTGCGCAAAAGCTGCGCGCAAAAACCGGTGTTTTTATAAGCGGCGGCAGTCAGTACGGCACAACCGGGGAAAATTTTGTGCGGATAAATCTTGCCTGTCCAAAATCAGTTTTAAACGAAGCTTTGGAACGCATGAACGGATTTTGCAAATGATTGGCTGCTGATTTTGCAGGAATGAGGTAAAAATATTTACAAGGAATATATGGAAAACAGTATTTTAAAAGATAACGAAAAAATCTGGGACGAGCGTTCCGAAAACGGAGATATCTGGTCGCAGCCTGTTACCAGCGAACAGGTTGAAAATGCGCGGAACGGAAACTGGTCAATCTTTCTTACGCCGACTAAGCCGGTTCCACGGGATTGGTTTTTGGCAGAAATGAAAGGGAAGAAAATCCTTTGTCTTGCAAGCGGCGGCGGACAGCAGGGCCCGATTCTTGCGGCAACCGGGGCTGAAGTAACGGTTTTTGACAACAGCCCCAAGCAGCTGGAGAAAGACCTTTTGGTTGCCAGGCGTGATAATCTTGTAATAAAAACTGCGCAGGGCAATATGCAGGATTTGTCGTGCTTTGAAGATGAATCGTTTGATATGATTGTGCATCCGTGGTCAAACAGTTATGTGGATAGTGTCCTTCCCGTGTGGAAAGAATGCGGCCGCGTTTTGAAAAAGAGCGGAATTCTGATTGCCGGATTTGGTTCTCCGCTGGAATACATTTTTGATCCTGAAAAATTTGATAAAGGCGAGCTGGAATTGAAATATTCCATTCCTTATGCTGATATTGACCATCAGGATAATCCGTACATCAAAAATATTTCTGAAAATGGCGGATTTTGCTGGGGGCATACTCTTACAGACCAGATTCAGGGGCAGATTTCGGCAGGACTTTTGATTGCTGGTTTTTATGAAGATATTGGTGTGGATTTGCTTGATCCGTACATCAGCTGTTCTATGGCGACAAAAGCTGTGAAATTATGAGATAAAATATGACAGCAAAATTGGTATTAAAAGCCTTGTGCAAATATATTGCAGGGCTGGTTGTTGCAGGAGCGTTGATTTTTATACCTGCTGGTTCATTAGCATTTTTTAACGGCTGGTTGTTCATGGGGCTTCTTTTTGTTCCTATGCTGATTGCCGGTGTAGTTTTGATGTTCAAAAATCCTGAATTGCTGGAGAAACGTCTGAATGCCAAGGAAAAACAAAATGATCAAGGAATTGTGATAAAACTTAGCGGTCTTATGTTTTTGGCTGGATTTATTGTGTCTGGATTGGGATTTCGTTCAGCTTCCTTTGTGGGGAACAATTGTTGCGTCTGTAGTTTTTATCTTAGCTTACGTTATGTACGCAGAGGTTTTAAGAGAAAATACATTCTTAAGCCGCACAATTGAAGTTCAGAAAAATCAAACTGTTGTTGATACAGGACTTTATGGAATTGTAAGACATCCTATGTACACTTCAACTTTGTTTCTGTTCATGACCATGCCGCTGATTTTGGGTTCCGTATTTGGATTTATTATTTTTCTTGCATATCCTTTCATTATTGCCAAAAGAATAAAGGGTGAAGAAGCTTTTCTTGAACAGGAATTGAATGATTACCGCGAATATAAGCAGAAGGTGAAATACCGGCTGATTCCCTTTGTGTGGTAGAATGTGATTTATGAATACAAAACTTTTACTTGCTGAATCAAAAGATGTGTTTATGCTCACAGCGTATTCTAAATTCGCTTTTGATAGTGATGTGGATGTGGGCGCGCCTGCATTGATGGGGCCGCCGGGATATAAATCACAGCAATTTTATTCAAAAATGTGTCGCTGCAAATATTTATACAGTTTTTTTGATGAAAATTTAATTATTGGTGGCGCAGTTTTAGTTCCTAAGGCAAAAGAAAATATTGTGGAAATATGCCGAATTTTTATAAAGCCGGAATGTTTTGGCAAAGGATATGGCATGAAAATGATGGAATTAATAGAAGCAAGTTTTCCAGACGCTTCGGGCTTTATTTTGGATACTCCAATCTGGAATCAGCGTACAAATAGATTTTATCAGAAGTGCGGTTACACTGAATACAAACGGGATGAGGAATTTGTATTTTACAGAAAAGATAGAGAACAAAAAGCGTAGTGCCGGTAAAAATACAGTGAGATAAAAAAAAATGATTCGTGCAGTAATTTTTGATATGTATGATACCTTGGTAACAATGATTCGCAGCGTTCCATACAAAGGCGCAGGCAAAACCTCGAACATTCAGTGTTGAGGTTTTGTTTGTTTAGAAGAACGTGGAAAATTAAAAATATTTGCGCGTTTTTACCGCAAGGCATTTGGAAAACATTATGAAAACAATTTATAAATCTGAAGAAGGCAAAAATAAAATACTGGCGCTTTACGACGAACAGCTTCGCCGGCTGCAATGCCAGTACAGCGATGTCTGGGCCAATACTTCTTTCGGCAAAACCCATATTGTAGAAACCGGCAATCTGAACGGCGAGCCTTTGCTGGTTTTTCACGGCGGAAATGCCACCAGCGCCTATAACCTTTTAATTTTCGATTTTATGTTTAGCGATTTTCACATTTTTGCAGTTGATACGATAGGGCACCCGGGCAAAAGTGCGGAAACCTGCCTTTCTGCAAAGGGCTACGATTATGGAAAATGGGCGTGCGAAGTGATAGAAAAGCTGGGCTTTAGCAGTATGGCGTGTTGCGCCGGTTCGTTTGGCGCAGGCATTCTGGCAAAAGCAATGTGCGTTGCGCCGGAAAAAATAAAAAAAGCGGTATTGTATGTTCCTTCCGGCATAAAAAATGCCCCGGCAATCAGCAGCGCCGGCATGATGTTCCCCATGATTATGTACTGGTTTACCCGCAAAGACAGCTGGCTAAAAAAAACAATTCTGCCAATGGCGCTTACAGAAGAAAATATCAGCCGCGACGTATACCAAACGGCAAAATTAAGCATCAATTTTGCAAAAGTAAAAACCGGAATGCCGTCTAATGTTAGCGGCAGGCTGATGAAAAATTGCCGCGCGCCCACTTTGGTAATGGCGGCAGAAAAAGACTGCCTGTTTCCGGGGAAAGGCGTTATAAAGCGCGCAGAAAAAATCATTCCAAACTGCACAACCTATCTGATTAAGGCGCGCGGTCACATGAATTTTATGACAGCCGAAGAAAAAGAAATGATTAGAACTTTTTTGAAAGATTAAACCGCCGCCGTTTCTGTAAAAATAGAAAAAATTGCCGCCGTCTTCGGTTTTTTCTGCTGCCAGCGTTTTTGTTTTAACGTGTTGAAATATAATGAAAACTTGGATATTTTAGAGAAAATGGAGAAACCTTAAAATATGGAAAAAAAATTTCTTTATCATTATACAGACTTTAATGCCATGTGCGGAATAATTTCCAGCGGCGAAATATGGCTGTGGAATCTTCGCCGCATGAACGACGCGCAGGAAATGCAGTATTTTATAAATCAGTTTAAGAAAGCCGTAAAAAAACAGCTGCCGGACGAGTTTTGCCCAAAGGCAGATCAGCTTTTTGAAGAAAACTTAAAAGATTTCAGCAAACTTTCAAGTTATGCGGTCTGCTTCAGCGAATATTCGGACGACGCGGCGCAGTGGGCGCGTTACGGAAAAAACGGAATGGGCATTTGCATCGCTTTCGATATGGAACTGCTGGCAAAAGTTGGCGAAGAAAGCCACACGCCGCTTTGCAAGGTAAATTACGCCGCCCATGCCGAAGACCTTGAAGTAGTAAAAGAACTTTCCGCTTTAATTCAAAATCCCACCGCCGAAAGCAGGGAAAAAATCTCCGGAATTTTTAATAATCTGGTAAACAGCTCGCCCTTGTTCAAGCACCCGTCTTTTATAAGCGAAAAAGAATACCGAATCGTTTCCCTGCCGGAATCCAAAAACGAATATTTGGGAAATCCGCACTTTTATATAGAAGAAACCAACATAAAAAAATACTACATATTGAAGCTGCGCGATGTGTGCCAAAAGATTGGAATAAACTACGTGGATTTGTTTACAGAAATTTGCATCGGTCCGCAGGCGCGTGTAAGCAAGGAACTTTTGTCTGATTATTTTATTTCAACCGGAACGCCGGAACTGGCAGACCGAATAAAACTTTCGGAATGTCCGCTGCGCCGCTTTTAAACCGCGCCGCCATTTTTTCGCCTGTACAGCCCTGAAAAATAGAAGAAAAATTGCATGATTTGGGATATTTTATAAATTCAAACTGAAATAAAAAAAAACGAGGAAGAAAAATTTGAAAGACAATGTTTTGAAAATGACTGAAGGCAACCCGGTAAGGCTTTTGGTTGTATTTGCCATACCAATGATGATTGGAAATATTTTTCAGCAGCTTTACAACGTGGTAGATTCTGTAATTGTAGGGCAGCTGATTGGAAAAGACGCCTTGGCGGCAATTGGTGCGACGGGTTCTATTACTTTTTTCTTTTTTGCCCTGTGTAACGGCATTGGGGCAGGCGGCGGCGTTATCACTTCTCAATATTTTGGCAAGGACGACACCACGCTGGTAAAAAAATGTCTGGTAAACGTTGCCTATATTATGGTGATTTTTCCGGTTGTGGTGGGTACGCTGGCTTTTATTTTAACCAGACCCTTGCTTTTGCTTTTGCAAACGCCGGAAGATGTTTTGGATGAAGCGGTTCTGTACATGAAAGTTATGTGCGTGGGGCTTGCTTTTGTTTCGCTTTACAATTACGTTGCGTCCATGCTCCGTGCCCTGGGCGATTCCAAAACGCCGCTGTATTTTTTAATTTTTTCCTGCATTTTAAATACAATTCTGGACTTTGTTTTTGTTTTCTTTTTTCACTGGGGCGTGTTTGGCGCGGCGTTTGCCACGCTGATTTCTCAGTTTGCGTCCGGCGCGGTGTGCCTGTGGTACGCTTTCCGCTACAATTCGTATTTTAAGCTGCACAAAAGCGAACTTGTATTTGACCGCCGCATCGCGTGGAGCGTAATCCGCATCGGCGTGCCGCTTTCGCTGCAATTTTCGCTTATTGCAATTTCGTGCATGGCGCTGCAGCGTGTTGTAAATATTTTTGGCGCCGATGCAATCGCTGCGTTTACAGCCACCAGCCGCATTGAACAGGTAATTCACCAGCCGTACCAGACTATGGGCACGGCACTTTCTACCTACACCGGGCAAAATTACGGCGCCAAAAAATACGACCGCGTTGTAAAAGGCTACCACAAAGCCCTTATTCTTATGGCGGCGTTTACCCTGCTAATGGTGCCGGTTATGCAGTTTTGCGGTGCGCCGATTACGGCGATTTTTGTAAAAGACACGGAAGTTATAAAAATGGGCGCAATGGCACTTAAAATTACCAGCTGGTTTTACATTTTCCTTGGAATAATTTACGTTGTCCGGGGCGTGCTTAACGGCGTAGGCGATGCTTTTTTTGCCCTGCTGAACGGAATTATTGAAGTAATCGGGCGCTTTTTTGTGCCGGTTGTCCTCACTTCAATTGCGGCAATCGGGCTTTGGGGCATCTGGTGGTCTGTAGGAATAGTTTGGTTTATGAGCGGCTTTACCGCGTGGCTGCGCTATATCTGGTACAAAAAAAAGCATTTTGATAAAAACGCTTAACTGCAAAATTGAAAGGCTGAAAAATTGCCGCGACGTGCCAGTTCTGGCAAATTGCGCGGCAATTATGGCAAAAGGTTAAAAAATAATGAAAGCAATAATTTTTGACGCTTTTGGAACACTTTTTAAAGTTGCCGGCGGCAGGTACGGACAGGATTTTACCGTCTGCAATTTGGCGGAAATATTGGGGACACCCCTGAAAAATATTTTTTAAGGTGTCCGCCAGTTCAAAGTATTGCAATTACAGGATTTACAAAATATTCAGCAAAATGGAGGAAAAAATGTTTGATACAGGCAAGCTGAAATGGACGAGAGAACCGGAAGATTTTAAAATTGGCGAAAATAAAATTGAAATTATTACAAAGCCGCACACAGACCTTTGGCAGCGCACTTACTATCATTTTAGGAACGACAATGCACCGGTTTTGCAGATGAAAACCAGCGAAAAGTTTTTTTCGTTCGTTGTAAAAACTGAATTTGAAAGCAAGCACCGCTTTGACCAGTGCGGCGTGGTGATGTATTTAAATAGCGACAACTGGCTTAAAGCTTCAATTGAATACGAAAACGAAGAATTTCAGCATTTGGGAAGCGTCGTTACAAACCGCGGATATTCGGACTGGGCAACTACCGCGATTGATGCGGAAATTAAGGCAATGTGGTACCGCTTTAGCCGCCGCGAAGACGATTTTTGTATTGAATGTTCAAAAGACGGCGTGAATTTTTCGCAGATGCGTGTTTGCCATATATGGGAAGCGGCGGATGAAATTCAATTTGGCGTTTATGCGTGCAGCCCGGAAGATTCTTCTTTTAAGGCGACGTTTACAAACATGGATGTTACGGAATGCAAATGGCTTGCCCACGACGGGCAGAAACCGGACGAGGAATAAAAATAAAATGGAAGATTTTAATTTTTGTCTGGAACTGAACGACGACCAGTGGGCGCGCGAATATATAGACCACGACAGGCAGATTGCCAGGGCGATTGTTTTTGATGATGAAGGATTTTTTTATTTTATGCGTGCCGTGCGCGACGACGATTTTGGCAAGGCAACAATAATTGAAACTTCCGGCGGCGGGGTAGAAAAGGGCGAAGATTTGCAGGCTGCGGTTTGCCGCGAGCTGAAAGAAGAACTGGGCGCCGAAGTTGAGATTATCTGCAAAATTGGTGTTGTAAACGATTTTTACAATCTTATTCACCGGCACAATATTAACAATTATTTTTTGTGCAAGGCGGTAGCGTTTGGCGAAAAAAATCTTATGCCGGACGAAATTGAAAAATTTCATTTATCGACGTTAAAGCTGAATTTTGACGATGCCGTTGAAGAATATAAAAAACGCGCCGAAACCAAACTTGGCAAATTGATATGCCGCCGGGAACTGCCGGTTTTGCTGAAAGCCAGAGAAATATTGAATCAAAACGCGCAGTAATTTTTTTTCTGCATTTTGCGGCGTTTGTATATTTTCAGCATGACGGCTTTTGATATTGCGCGGCTTTTTGCAGTGTTTTGCGGCTTTTTGCAGGCGATTAAAAAGCCAAAGGAAAAATTTTGATAATTCACACCGGCAACCGGACTGACATACCGGCTTTTTATTCTCAGTGGTTTGTAAACCGGCTGAAGGCTGGTTTTGTTCTTGTCCGCAATCCTTACAATCCCCAGTCTGTTACAAAATTCATTCTTGCCCCGGACGTGGTGGATTTAATTGCTTTCTGCACCAAAAACCCGGCACCAATGCTGCCCCACATGGACGCGCTGAAAGATTTTGGGCAATACTGGTTTGTAACGATTACGCCATACGGCAAAGACATTGAACCGAACGTGCCGGAAAAACGCTATATAATAGAAGATTTTAAGCGGCTTTCTAAAATTGTGGGGATAAACGCCGTTGGCTGGCGCTACGATCCGATTTTTGTAGACGAAAATCATCCGGTTGAATGGCATATTGAGGCATTTGAAAAAATGGCGCAAAGTCTTGCAGGATATACAAAAACCTGCGTCATAAGTTTTATTGACATTTATAAAAAAGTTGAAAGAAATTTTCCGGCGGCAAAAGAAGTTTGTACCGCAGACCGGCTGAAAATTGGCAGAGAATTTATAAAAATTGCCGGGCGGTACGGCATGGTTATAAAGCCCTGCGCCGAAGGTACGGAACTTGCTGCTTATGGCGCAGACTGTTCCGGCTGCATGACAGCCGCCACCTTTGAAACCGCGCTGAACGCCCGGCTGCTTGTGCCAAAAGGCAGCGGAACCCAGCGCAAAGGTGCCTGCGCCTGCATTTTGGGCAGCGATATTGGCGCGTACGATACCTGCGGTCATTTGTGCAAATATTGCTATGCCAACACCAATGCAGCTTTGGTAAAAGAAAACATGAAAAAACACAATCCCGATTCGCCTTTTCTGCTTGGCGATCTTTTGCCCGGAGATGTGGTACGCGGCGCAGAACAGTTCAGCTGGATAGACAAACAGCAATTATTGTTTTAGTTCGCCGGGCTTCTTCCGGCAGAATGATGCGCCGGGCAGTATTTTGCAGATATTTGCGCAACGGAAAACGATTTACACCGCAGAAAAAGATTCCACGTTATCGGCGGAAATATTTGTCATTCCGAACTTGTTTCGGAATCCATGCTTTTGCTGTTTGCTTTGTCTCTAACTATTGATTGGTGTGGGCAAAAACATCCTTTACAGGTTTTCTTATTTTGAAAAAAAGCCATATTTAAAGTTACGTTTTAAGTATGGCTTATGATTTACAGGTTCTTTATATGGAATCTTTTTGAGACTCAGTTCCTTTGCTTCCTTACTTTGACAGAAAGTACTCCATTATTCTTGTATCTTCATTTAGTTCCGGATGAAATGAAAGGCCTATCTGATTTTTGTATTCAACCGCAACAATCCTGTCGTCTACAACAGAAAGAATATTCACATCTTTTCCAGTTTCTGTAATCACAGGGGCGCGGATAAATGTCATTTCTACATCCCGCATCTGACCAAAACCGGAAACTGTCTTAAAACTTCCAAGTTGCCGGCCATATGCATTTCGTTGAACTGTTACAGGGAGACTCTGAAAATATCGGGCACTGTCATTACTGATATTCTGGCTAAGAAGAATTAAACCGGCGCAGGTTCCAAGAACAGGAAGTCCATCGTCTATAAGATTCTTCAATGGCGTAAACATATCAAGTTCCCTCAAAAGTTTTCCCTGCACTGTGCTTTCACCGCCGGGAAGAATAAGGCCGTCCAGGTTTGAAATATCTTCTTTTGCCCGTAATTCAACAGTCTGACATCCCAGCTTTTGAAGCATTTTTTCATGTTCAATAAAGGCGCCCTGAACCGCAAGAACTCCAATCTTCATTATCTGCCTCTTTCTTCCATAATGAGTTTGATTTCATTCTCGTTGATGCCAACCATTGCTTCACCAAGATCTTCCGACAATTTTGCAATAAGCTTGGCATCCTTATAGTTTGTTACAGCTTTTACAATGGCGGCAGCACGTTTTTCAGGATTTCCAGATTTAAAGATTCCAGACCCAACAAAAACGCCTTCAGCTCCAAGCTGCATCATAAGAGCTGCATCGGCTGGAGTTGCAACTCCACCTGCGGCAAAGTTTACAACTGGGAGCTTTCCGTTTTCATGAACGTACAGAACAAGTTCGTATGGAACCTGAAGCTGTTTTGCGGCTTCAAAAAGTTCATCC
>JAKSTR010000076.1 GCA_024402495.1 Treponemataceae bacterium | reverse complement strand
AAAAAGTTGTATTTGATATAAGAGATTCTTTTTTATCAATTTCTAAAAACTGGGCATTCTCGGTATTACTTTAATTTTTCAGTCTGGTTTATGCGTAATATAAATTTCCCATAGCAGCCTTCAAATAAAATTTTACAAAAAATAGAACCGCTCTTATACTGTAAGAATGAGTGACGAGTATATCGATGATTTTGCTGATTTTACCGGCAATAGTAACAGTTCAGAAAGTTCAGAAAATACACAAATTGACGAAGTTAAGAACAGTCTTACAGGTAATTTTTCTTTCAGACAGGTTGGTTCAATTACCACGGTTATTGAACCCGTAAGCATAGAAGCTTCAATGGAACTGATAACCAAAGCTTTTGAAAGCGATCCCCATGTTGCCGGTATTCCGGTTGAACAGAACGGCGCAATTATCGGCTTGCTGGAAAAAAAGACATTTGAAAGCATCAACAGTTCTGCATGGCAAAAGTTCTGGCAAAAAGACCTTGACAGTTACATTTCAAAAACAGACATCATGCTGCAGGCAAACGATTTTACAGAAAAATACCAGCAGCGCGTTATAGACGAAAACCGCAAAACCGGAATTTCTGTTTTTCCGGTTTTTATGCACCGCCATCTTTTGGGGCTGGTAAGCCTGCACGACTTTTTAGACCGCGTCAGTGCCATCCGCAGTCAGGATATGGAAAAGGCGCGTATCGTTCAGCAGCATTTGCTTGCCGACGACGGCTGTTTAAAAACTGCGCCTTTCAGCTGCGTTACGTGGAACCGGATGGCGAACACCGTTGGCGGCGATTTTTATAAAACTTTTTGCGTAGAAAAAGACAAAAAATATATTATCGGCTGTTTTGATGTTTCGGGCAAAAACGTTGCCGCCGCATTAAGCACGATGGTTATCGGTACGTTTTTTTCGGCGTTAAAAAACTTTACCGTGCCGGTTCGCTTTGGACCTGCAATTACAGCCCTGCTGGACAGCTACGTGCAGGATGCAACGCCGCCGGGCATTTTTACCACCGGCGCTTTGTGCTACATCGATTACGAAAAGAACACAATTTCGCTTCAAAACTGCGGTCATACGCCGGTTTTTGTGTTCATTCCCAACGAACAGACCCAAAAGCTTGAAATGCGAACCCTTAATCCAAACCTTCCGCCTTTCGGCATGGGGGTAATTGGTTCTAGCGAACAAACGGCGATGACGCTGCCTATTCAGAAAGGCATTCGCATCAGCATGTATTCCGACGGTTTTACCGATATGCAGACCCCGGAAGGACAGCGCTTTGAAGACGAAAACAGCAAGAAGTTTTTTATGAAAAGCTACGGCAAAAAAGGCGACGAGTTTTTGAAGCTGGTAGAAACCACCGTTGAAGAATGGATTGAAGATGCCATGCTGATTGATGACATTACGGTTATGGACATCAATTTTTAGGCAGTTTCATACAGAACGCCTTAAAAGCGGTAAAAGCCTGCTGCGCAAGTTGAAGTTTTGCAGAACTTTAGTGCGCGGCAGGTTTTTTTGTGCCTGTTCAGGCTGAATGTTAAAATGTATTTAAAATATTGAAGAATTTTTCATTTTTTTTGTCAAAAAATTTTTTTTGTGCCAATTAAACAGGCATGGCAAAGGTAGAATTATTTTTAATATTAAAACTTTTTGGCAGCTGTAAAAATTATTTCAAAAATCACTGCAAAAAACACCATATATATAGAAGAAAACTTGCATTCTTTTCAGTTTTTCTGGGACGGGCTGCCGTGGCTGTTTGTGCCGGGCTTGCCACCACTCTGTTTTGCGCTTGCGGTGGCGGTGGTGGTGGCGGAGGCATTTTGCCGCCAGTAAACGAACCTGGCAAAAACTGCTGCATTGTAACTGCGCAAAATACCGCCAAAACCCAGATAAATGCCCAAACCTTGCAGATTTTGCAAAACAGCGGCAATAACTTAACCTGGTTTTTGGAATGGTACGACCAGAACAACCGCAAATGTTCGCAAAATTTTCCATTTGATGCAAAAAGTTTTAATCTTGTTCTGCAAAATGGCAACGCCCGCCCGGTTTTGCTTTATCTTCTGGTGAACGGCAAAAAGTATTTTTATCCGGCTGGCGCAGTTTTTCCAAATATGGCGCAGTCAGCGGGCGAAGCTGGGCAAAATATTCAGCTGAACCTTGATTTTGTAAACGGTGTCTGCGCCGAAGTGCTTGCCGATATTCTGCAAAAAAATTTTAACAATTCTGCGGAAGCTGAATACTTTTGCAATTATTTCAACTGGCAGAAACTGGCAGAAAGCATTGCCAAAAAAAAGCGCCCGGCTTTTGTAGACCGCGCCCAGATTGCCCGGAATATCTGTTCAGGCACTTTTAGCGCCAGCAGCATAAAGGAAAAAAAGACTATTAAGGCGTTTTTGGCGCCAGCTTCGCCTGTAAACTGGCTGATTTGCAAAGATTTACAAAAAGCGCCGCTAGTTTCTTCCAATTTTCTTGAAATTTTAGCAGAAAATGCCGATTACTTAAGTGATAAGGGCTTTGTGTTTGTGCAGCGTCTTGGCGATGCTGATAACGGCCTTGTGATTACTATTTCTGGCTTGTAAAAGGTTTTATTTTTGAATGAAAATTAAAAATGCGCTTAAAATATTAACGATTGCGGCTTTTTTGCCGGTTTTTTTATTTTCCTGCACAAAAACTACTCAGCAGGCGCCTGAATTCAAGCTTTCGGCAATGCTGAATGAAATTGAAAGCGGCGATACTGTTGTGCACAAATGGTATTATTTTGATAAAGACGGCATTGTAAACATTGATTTGCCGCAGAATGTACCGATTACCATTTTTAAGCCCTGGACTGAAACTGTGCGCGTCAGCGGCGGCGCAAAAATAGGGCAGAATTCTTTTTTGCTGGTAAACCGTTTGGGGCTGGTTCAGCTGCCAAACAGCCTTGATGCCGCGCCGGAAGTTGTCAGCGATGCTTTATATTTTACTGATACCACCGCCAACGATTTGGTCGCGGTTGACGGACACCCGGTTTTTTCGGTGTACCGCAACAGTTTTTTTAATGCCAAAGCATCTGAAAATGTTCTGTCGTTTTTAATTCAGTACCGGACGGACAGCAAAATATTTTTTCCGCTGCTGAAAGTTACCGATTTGGGGCTTAGTTCGCAGGCAGAAACCGTACATCTGCTGTACGACGGCAATGCGTGGACGGCTTCTTTTAAAACCAGCATGGCAGACCGCACCAATTTTGACTATTTGCAGTTTTATTCACTTGAACCGTTAATTTCGCTTTCGGGAAAGGCAAAAAGCGGACAGATTCAGCAGCAGAATTTGACGCTGGAATTGTTTAAGAAAATTGTGTGCCAGTTTGATTATGCAGACTGCCCTGAACGGATGAGCAGGCTTTTGCTGCAAATTCCGGAAGAATACGGGCTTGATTTGACTTTTACCGCGCCAAACAGCGGCAGTCCGCGCTCTTATATCCGGGCGGCGGGCAACGGTGCAGGCAGTTTTAAGGGAAAAGTAAAAGACGACGGCACGTATATTACTGCGCTTTTTAGCGACGGAACTGTATATTTTAGCGGTGCATTGCCCAATTCCTATATTTTGCGTGGCGGCGCGCCGGTTGCTTTCAGGCTGCCAAAGCTGCCGGAAGGCTTTATCTACAACGATTTTGCGGTTTCGGGCAATATTTTGTATGCGTCATGGGAAGAAGAACTGTTTTATCAGACTGGCCGCGCCGGTATTATTGCCCTTGACCTGAAAAAGATACTTTACGACACATTTCTTCAGTTATAAAAGCTAGCTAATTGAATGCAGAAAAAAAAGCTTGCAGAATATTGAAAATGTGCTATAGTTCTTTCATGTTTATGGCGGCTGCAAACTGCTTGCAGAGTAGTGCTGAACATATTTTATGAATTTAGTATTGGGCTAAGTTGTTCTTAGGTCGTTTAGATCGAAAGACCGTTATGGTCGCCGTTCGATTGCGTTTTTAGACCGCCAATAGACCGTTCAGGTCGTCAGAATAACTTAGCCCATTTTTTTTTATCATTTTGCAAAAATTTCCCCCTTTCAACATAAAAACGAAGAATAATGAAAACTTATAATATACAAAGCGCGCGCAGATAAAAGAAAAAAATCCGCCATTGCAACTTGCTTGCACCGGCGGATTTTTTTCTTTTATCTGCGCGTATTTATATATACCTTTTCATTATCGTAGCCACCGCAAAATATTCAATAAAACGAAAATATTTTCAAAGAATTTCATAGCAAAAATTGATTTTTAGCGTATTTTTTTCTATTATGAAATAGCTCAAAAAATTCTTTTGAGCGACTTTTCTTTTTTCAATTTGAAATGGAGTTTAAAATGTTCAAACCTGAACTGCTTAACACAATGAAAGGCTATAACGGCAAAACTTTTGTCAGCGACCTTATAGCCGGTATTATTGTTGGCGTTGTTGCATTGCCTCTGGCAATTGCTTTTGCAATCGCATCTGGAGTTGGCCCTGCTGCCGGTATTTTTACCGCAATTATTGCAGGTTTTTGTATCAGTGCATTTGGCGGCAGCCGCGTACAGATTGGCGGTCCAACCGGTGCTTTTGCTGTAATAGTTTTTGGCGTTGTTGCAAAGTTTGGTTTAAGCGGTCTTGCTACTGCTACCGTTATGGCCGGTATCCTTTTGATTTTGCTTGGCGTTTTCAAAATGGGCGGTCTCGTAAAGTTCATTCCTTATACAATCGTAACAGGCTTTACTGCCGGCATTGCAGTTGTAATTGCTTCCGGTCAGATTGGCGACTTTTTTGGACTTCGCCCGGATTTTTCTACACCGATGATGGTTTTAGGCGAAGAACTTACAAAAATGCCAGGCGACTTTTTGCCGAAAATGATTGTTTATTTTAAATCTGCTGCAAGCGTAAACTGGTATTCTTTTGCAATGGCAGCAATTTGCCTTGCATTCATCTTTATATGGTCTAAATTCATCAAAAAGATTCCGGGCAGCATTGTTGTTATTATTGCCGCAACCGTTGCTTCAATTCTTTTGGGCAACTTCTGCAACCTTCACTGCGATACAATCGGTACTTTTGCAGACGGTTCAAAACATTTTGACATTCCTTCTATTTCTGAATTGAAACCGACGCTTCCTGATTTTGGTATTAAGACAATCATCGATTTGTTCCCGACCGCAATTTCAATTGCAGTTCTTGCCGCAATCGAATCACTGCTTTCGGCAGTTGTTGCAGACGGTATGATTGGTACAAAGCACGATTCAAATACGGAACTTATTGCACAGGGAATTGCAAACATTGCTTCGCCTGTTTTTGGCGGTATTCCTGCAACTGGTGCTATTGCCCGTACAGCAACAAACATTAAGAACGGCGGTAAAACCCCTGTTGCCGGTATGATTCATGCAATTACGCTGCTTCTGATTCTTCTTTTCTTTGGAAAATACGCAGCTTATATTCCAATGCCGGCTCTTGCCGCAATTCTTATTAACGTTGCATGGAACATGGCAGGTTTTCCTGCAATCCGCGCCCTGATGAAAGGTCAGAAATCGGATATCTGCGTTTTCTTTGTAACATTCATCATTACTGTTTTTGTAGACCTCACCGTTGCAATTGAAGTTGGTCTTGGTCTTGCCGCATTCTTCTTCATCAAAAAGATGATTGATGTTTCTGAAGTTCAGGCAAAACGCGAATCGCTTACAGGCGGTATTTCGGGCGACGGCAAGGCTGAAACTATTGCAATTCCAGACGGCGTAGTGGTTTACGAAATTGACGGTCCTTTGTTTTTCGGTACTGTGCGCAAATTTGAAATTGCACTGGAACAGGCAGGGCTTGAATACAAGGCGCTGATTTTGCGTATGCGCAACACAATTTACCTTGATGCCGGCGGCTTGCAGGTTCTTGGTCAGTGTAAGGCTTCCTGCGACCGCAAAGGCGTAACTCTGGTTTTGTCTGGCATTCATACGCAGCCTTATATGCTTTGCGAAAAAACCGGTATGGCAGACAAAATTGGCCGCGAAAACATTTTTGACAATATCAACGGTGCTTTAGCACGCGCAAAAGAACTGGCAGAAACTAAAAAATGAGTGATGCAAAACAAATAAAAAGTTACGAACAATGGCACGACGATGACATGACTTTTCACCGCCGGAGCAAGCTGTTTTTCAGTCAGTGCAACCCGAACCGCACTATAAAAACCAGCCAGCTTATGACCCTTTGTTCAGATTCTGCAATTGAAGATTATTTTTTCCGCGGTCTTACCTGGGATTTTCTGGCGGCGCACGGAGTTGCAATTTTAACTTCCCGTGCTTCATACAAAGTTCATCAGGTGCCGAAGGCAAACGAAGAAGTTTTGATTCATACCTGGGAAGAAAAACCACAGGGCTTACAGCTGCGGCGCCGTTACGAAATTGTAAACGAAAAAAATGAACCGCTGATTAGCGGTTTAAGCACCTGGCTTGTTGCCGACGTAAATACGCACCGCATAATTAAGCCAAGTCTGTTTACGCTTCGCCCGGAACCGACGGTTTTTACCGAACCGGATTGCCCGGACTGCGGCAAAATTACTTTTGACGTGCCTTTGCTGCCACTGGAAGACCGGCGGGTGCGTTTAAGCGACATTGATTCAAACGGACACGTTAACAATACGCGTTACGGCGATTATATTGACGACTGTTTGCCGCCGGAACTGCGGCTTGTGCCGATTAAAACGATTAAAATCAACTATTCAAAAGAAGCCATGCTTGATCAGGTTTTAAGCATTTTTGGCAATTTTGATAAAAACGATGTTTCGGCGGTTGTTGCAGGCGAAAGCCGTTCTTTCAAAATTTCTGCGAAAGTAAACGGTGAAACCTGTTTTGAAGCCGTAATCGGCTACTGATACAGTTTTTCCGTCATTCCGAATTTGTTTCGGAATCCTCGCTTTGGCTGTCTGCTTTGTTTCTGACAGCTGCCTGGTGTACGCAAAAGCCCCTGGTTTTTGCAAAGCAAAAAAACTGTGTCATTTTATATGTGATGCAAAAAAAGCACCTGAATTGTGTTGAAATCAATTCAGGTGCTTTTTGTTTTTTTATCGATAAAACTATCTTGCGCTGTAGTTTTTATCAATCCATTTTGTGTATTCGCCGCTTTGCACGTGGTTTACCCAGTCCGTGCTGGACAAATACCATTTTACGGTTGCGCGCAAGCCTTCTTCAAAAGTTACGGACTGCTTCCAGCCAAGCTGGGTTTTTAACTTGGTACAGTCAATCGCGTAGCGGCGGTCGTGACCGGGGCGGTCTTTTACGTGAACGATGGTCTTTTTAACATCGTCAAGGTTCATTTTCAGTTCGCCTGCAACAATTTCCATCAGTTTTTCCAGCAAACGGATATTTTCCCATTCATTTTCGCCGCCGATGTTGTATTTTTCGCCGGTTGTACCCTTGTTCATGATTGTCCATACGGCGCTGTTGTGGTCTTCTACAAAAAGCCAGTCGCGGATATTTTTTCCGTCGCCGTATACGGGCAGGTTTTTGCCGCCTTTTATGTTCAAAATCATCAGCGGAATGAGTTTTTCCGGGAACTGGTACGGACCGTAGTTATTTGAACAGTTTGAAAGGGTAATTGGCAGCCCGAAAGTGTGGAAATATGCCATTACCATGTGGTCGCTAGAAGCCTTGCTTGCAGAATATGGGCTGCGCGGGTCGTATGGCGTGGTTTCGCAAAAATAGCCGGTTTCGCCTAGGCTGCCGTAAACTTCGTCCGTGCTGACGTGGTGAAACAGAAAATT
Organism: Treponemataceae bacterium; assembly: GCA_024402495.1. Taxonomy (GTDB): domain Bacteria; phylum Spirochaetota; class Spirochaetia; order Treponematales; family Treponemataceae; genus UBA1240. The sequence goes on along the minus strand of JAKSTR010000076.1, from coordinate 4,604 downwards.
CTCAGGAATTGTTCCGTCTTCGGCTTTCCAGTAATTTTTGGCTGCGTCCAGAAGGGTGAAAGTTCCCATGACATTGGTTTTTGCAAAGGCTTCTGGCCCCAAAATTGAACGGTCTACGTGGCTTTCGGCTGCAAAATGAACGATTGTATCGATATTGTATTTTTTCAAAATTGAATCAACTGCTGCACGGTCGCAGATGTCTGCTTTTTCAAAAAAATAGCGTGCCTTGCCGCCGGCAGAAACGCCGTATTGGGCTTCAATGTCGGCAAGACTTTCCAGGTTGCCGCAATAGGTAAGGGCATCAAGGTTTACGATTGTACCCGAAAAATCTGTTTTGTTGAAAACGTAGTGAATGAAGTTGGCGCCGATAAAACCTGCGCCGCCTGTTACTAAAATATTTTTTAAGCTGCGTGTCATGTTTTTTATTTTATGTTAAGTAAAAACTTATGTAAAGTGCAGGCGCAGCTTTGCCTGTCCGGCGTTTGCCAAAATGGCTTTTCGTACGCTTCGTTCATTATTTTTCAACTTTGTGTTACTATGTTTTTACAAAAGGAAAGAAAAATGGCAGAAAAACTTGTTGACGTAGCATTGATTTACGATTTTGACGGAACTTTGGCACCGGGCAATATGCAGGAATTTAGTTTTATTAAAGATTTGCAGATGACCAATGAGGAATTTTGGGCAAAATGCCAGAAACTTTCTGAAAAAAACGATGCCAGCGGCATTTTGTGCTATATGGCAACCATGCTGAAAGAAGCGCGCTATCGCGGCATAAAAATTACCAAAGACCAGTTCATGCAGTTTGGCAAAAGTGTTGAACTTTTTGAAGGCGTGGAAAGCTGGTTCAAAACTATAAATGCGTACGGCAAAAATATCGGGCTTAACATTAAGCACTTCATCAATTCTTCGGGCTTAAAAGAAATGATAGAAGGCACAAAAATTGCCGGTGAGTTTGAACAGATTTATGCCTGTTCCTTTATTTACGACGAAAACGGTGCCGCAGAATGGCCAGCCGTCGCAATCGACTATACTTCAAAAACTCAGTTTATTTTTAAAATCAACAAGGGCATAAAGGAAGTGCGCGACGACAAGAAAATTAACGAATATGTTGCCGAAGAAGACCGCCCGATTCCGTTTAAGCGGATGATTTATTTTGGCGACGGCGAAACTGACATTCCGTGCATGAAAATGGTGAAGCAGAACGGCGGATATTCCATTGCGGTGCATAGCGGCGGCATTGAAAAGCAGAAACGCGCGCACAAACTTATTCTGGATAACCGCGTTAATTTTGTGTGCGATGCAAATTACAGTCAGGGCAGCGAATTGTACAAAGTTGTAACTACAATTTTAGACAAAATGCAGAAAGATTACGAATTTGACATGCTTTTAAAACAGCACCGCCAAAAAGCATCCACCAGCAAAACGGTAATTGAAAAATAATTGAAAAATACTGAATTTTTTCACAAGCGCCGGTTTTTTACTGTTCGTTGCGCATATAAATCAACATACCTCGCCGCAAGCGCCGGGGTATTAAACCCTCCGCACGAATAAAAAGGCCCTGCCGCAAGATTTTTTCTTGTGACAGGACTTTTTTTATCAGATACACCGGCAACCAGAATTTGCAGAGAACTATTAGCGCAAAACGCGAAGCCAGCCAGTATATTTTCTTCTTATTCAAGAATCGCCCATAGATTATGATATTGATAACAGGAATTCGGAAAGCGCACCAAACCAGGTTCTCATACCGTGCTTCTAGTTTTGCAAAGCAAAACTAGGGGAGTGCGCACAGATTAAGCTACCGGTAACAGAAAAATGTAAAAGCGCACTCACTTCCACGGAAAAATCATGCTTTTCAAATCGCGCGGACCTAAAGTATCGTTGTCTTCTTCCAAAAGTTCTGCCCACGGAATCTGCTTTCGTGCCTGTTTCAGCGGAATATCTTTGTGCTCGTCCAGCCAGTCGTATTTGTAAAGGCGCAGCCTGAACGCGTTGTTGTAGGCAAGAATCACGCCCGAAAATCCCGGCAAAATTGTTCCTGTAAAAATCGAAATTACGGTTAAAAGCACTGCATAAATCATCATGAAAATAGAAAAACCGGCGTTGTCAAAAAATATTAAAAAACATTTTTTTACGGCTTTTACAAACGGGTCGTTCAACTGCGATTTTATCGGCATAAACCATTGCAGCGAAAGCACCGCAAGCAGCAGCAGCCAGAATACTACCGAAGCAAGAAAAATTCCCATTAAACCGCCCAAACGCAGATAAAAAGGAATTCCTACGTAGCCCAAAAATACCAAAGCGGCAATCAGCGCAGTAAAAAGCAGCGCGTCTTTTATTACCGACGGCAGTTCCAGCAAAGTTTCCTTAAAAGAAACAAACTTAAAATCGGCATACTTTGCCATAGTTTTGTTTACAGCAAACAAATAAACAATCAGCAGAAGCAGAAACAGCGCGCCTGTAAGTATGGAAGCAAGTGGAAAATCCAGAAGTCCCTTTGCAAAAAAATACGCGCTAAAGAACAAAGCCAAAGCTACCAGATTGTATAAAACCATCGAAAGAAGGTTGTCCCAGGCATCACAAAAATTCTTTTTAAGATAAAACCAAATCATGCCAAAAGTTTAATTGATAAAGCTTTTATAGTCAATTTAGTACCGGTTTTTATCAGGTGCGCCCGAAACTTATAATTCCTTCATTTAAAAAGGCTTTAAAAACTGAAACGGCGGCAGAAAAAATTGAAAAAAGTGCTTTTGCTATAAAGTTCTAAGCCATTTATTGCTGGTTAAACGAATTACGCCAACGGCAGCCTTGCACACAGGTTCAGTTAAAATGCAAAGGTAAACTGCCCAAAACGGAAGATGCCACACGGAAACCGCCATCCATCCCAATGGAAGCGCCAGCAGCCATAAAAAACCGACATCCATAAGCATTGCAAAAAGCGTATCTCCGCCGGAACGGAAAACGCCGACTACGGAAGTCATATTGAAAGCATCAAAAGAAAACATTAAGCCGCGCATTACAATAAAAACCGAAGCCATAGAAAGCACTTCGGCTTCAACCTTAAAAATGTAAGGCATGATTTTTGACATGGGCATTATTACGAACCCCAGACAAAAAGCCATTGCCGCAATAAATGCGCACTGTTTTCTGGCAAGCACTTTTGCTTCTTCGGTACGGCCTTCGCCAATGGTTTTTCCAATAATAATGGCAGTTGCATTGCCGCAGCCAAGGCAAATAGGGTAAACCAGATTGGAAATGCTGTTCATTATGTTGAAAGCCGCAATTACTAAAGTACCGCTGTGGGCAAAAATTGAAGACTGCATTGAAATTCCGCTGCCCCAAAGCAGTTCGTTTGCAAGAACCGGCAGGCTGATTTTGGCATAATGCAGCAGAAATTTTTTGTCTTTTACGATGTATTCTTTAAGCGGCGCGGCGGTAACGTATTTTCTTAAGTAAGAACCGCCAGCCACAATGCCGGCTTCTACAATGCGCGAAATTACGGTTGCAATTCCTGCGCCGATAATGCCGTGGGGCTGAATAATCTGTATGCCGCCGAGGTTTACGCCAAAAATGAAAATATAATTAAGCAGCGCGTTCAGCAGAACGGAAGTTATGGTTGCCGCGGCAGGAAGCTTGAGGTGTTCTACACTGCGTGCCGAAGCGGCAAAAGAAACGTTCAGCCCGAAAAATATGTAGCTTGGTGCGACAACGCGCAGATATTCTGCACCGCGGCGGATAACTTCTGCGTCGTTTGAATAAATGGCAAGGCATTTTTGCGGAAAACAGATGCTTATCAGCGCAAACAGCACCGTAAAAACCATGGAAAGCCCCAGCATCATGCCGGTGGTTTTGTGAATTTTATCAATATCTTTTTTGCCCCAGTACTGGGCAATGAAAATCTGTTCGCCGGACGCAATTCCAAAAACGCCAAGACTCATGATGAAAAAAAACTGGTTGCCCAGACCAACTGCCGCAATATCAACGGCACCAAGCTGCCCAACCATTACCGTATCCAGCATGTTTACAAAAGAAGAAAGAAAATCCTGAAGGATGATGGGAAAAGCAATTGTGAAAAGATTTTTGATGAATGATTTTGATTTCATGTTAAAACCCGCATACATATAGACTGCGCCGCGCCCTGAAAACTGCAATTTTTGCTTATGCCGCGCGGTCTTTGTTTTGTCTGGTTCATACTAATGGAAGCGCCGGAATTTTGCAAATTTGCCGGTTAAATTCGCCGTTAATTTTATGTTAAAATGCTTTTTCTTTGGTAAATGCGCGTAAAAATTTCTGTGGTGCATAAAAATGCTGCAATTTATAAATTAATAGAAGAAAAACGCAGGGAATTGGGTTTTAAAGTTTTGTCATTCTGAACTTGATTTGGAATCCGATGCTTTTGCTATTTGCTTTGTTCATTTTGTCATTCCGAACTTGATTCGGAATCTGATTTTTGGTAACAAATCGGATGCTGAACCAAGTTCAGCATGACAGATGTTGAGTGCAGGCAAAAATTGCGACTATTTTACAAAAGTTGAATATGCTTTTTGCTTTATTCATTTTGTCATTCCGAACTTGATTTGGAATCTGGTTCTGATGACAAATCGGAT
>JAKSTR010000075.1 GCA_024402495.1 Treponemataceae bacterium | reverse complement strand
TAAACCGGGCTGCAATTCCAGTTTAATAATTCCTGATAGCCTGAATGTCGACTTTAAATTTTTTTCATCTCAAACTTGTATTCTGTCATTCCGAACTCGTTTCGGAATCTGATTTTGATAACAAATCGGATGCTGTGTGCAGCCGCCGAAGGCTGATAAATTCAGCATGACAAAAACGATTCTTGCTTATCAATTTTTAGAAACTAGACATTTGGGCTAATAGTTTGGTTCGGGGGACAGGCATAAAAAAAGCCGCCAGATATTTTGGCGGCTAAAATCTTCCTGATGTTCACATTGATTTTATAAACTGGAAAGTTTGTTAAAAATCTTCCAGAATTTCCTGTTCTTCTTTTGCCGATTTTTCGTCCAGCAGCTTTTTGTTGCTGTAAGTTACCTTAATTGCATAACTTGGTTCGGCACTAAGGCAAATAAAATTTTTGTCGTCAAAAATCCAGTTTGCATAAAGCGTGCCTTCTGTAAGCATAACGCCCAGCAGAACCGAAGTTATGTTGTGCCCGTAGCTGTTAATGTCATCAAGGGCGGCAGAAATTTTAGATTCTTTATCAACCGAGCCGTATTTTTTTATCAAATTGCTTTTTGTTGCCTGATAAGTGCTTACAAAGTCTTCTTCGGCTTTTGGGTATTTTACCGTGCCGATGCAAAATTTATCTTCAATAAAAGACAGGGTAATTTCAGCTTCCTTGCCGCCAAATGTGCCGGAATATTTCAGGCTGTTTTCGTCATTCTGAAAGGGCAGCAGGGTTGCATTTTTCTTTTCCATAAGTTTGGCGGCTTCTTTTGCAGAAACATTCCAGGGAATACCCCAAAAACCGTCCAGCTTTTTCTTGGGCGAAGCTTCTGCATTTGCGCTTGAAAAAACAAAAAGTGCAAATAAAATGCCGAACACAACGATTTTTGTTGATTTTCTTTCCATAAAAACTCCTTTTAAACAGGCAGGTTTTTTGCAAAATATTAAAACAGACTGTTTTTGCGTTTTTTTTACAATTGAAAAAGCATTTTTTGCCTTTCGGGTTACAAAATTTAATGATTGCGTGTTGTTTGTTGGCTTTATATGGCTTATACTGTTCTATATGAAATGGTTGGTAATTGCCCCCGACGAAAACACGCAGGGTGCAGATTTAATAATAGATTTCTTACAGCAAAAACATACGGATGCGCGGTTTTGCCGCTTCAATACAACTGTTAACAGCATAGATTTTACCCGGAATTCTTCTGAAGCTTTTACCGATTTTAAGCAGACCCTTTTTGAAGCAAGCCACTGCATTATTTTAAGTGCACAGGAAATTGCCGTTCATCCCGTTTCTGGTTATATTGCCGGGGTTTTGGCAGGCAGGGGCATACCGTTTTTTGTTCAGGGGCATCCGGCTGTTGAAAATCACTGCCTTTTAACCGGCATGGAATATTTTAAAACGGCTGAGGATTTGGTTAAGGAAATTGACAGACGCTTTAAAAACTATGCCGCAGAAGAAAAGCGTGAGCAGGCAAGAAAGAAACTGTATAAAAAAGGTCTGCCATTTACGCCGGACTGTTTTTCAATTCAGATTGCAAACGGAAAAAATAAAGACTGTGAACTTTTTTTGCAGGCAGGAATGGACAGCAATGCCTGCGACTGCGCCGGTACGCCGATGCTTTGCATTGCGGCACGTGCTGAAAAGCCGGAAATGATTGAAATGCTGATGAAACGCGGCGCAGATATTAACGCTGCAAGCAAAGACCGCGGCTATACGCCGGTTATGGATGCAATTTGGCGCAACAATACCGAACTTGTTGAGCTGATTATAAAATATCACCCGGATTTGAACACGGTAAGCAACGACGGGCAGCCGCCTTTGGTGCTTGCAGTTGGCAGCGGTAACGCAGATATTTGCCGCATACTGGCTGAAAACGGTGCAGATCCTTCAACAAAAGATCACATGGGCATGAGCGCCTATGGTTATGCTAAACTTTTTGAAAAAAAAGAAATTATAAAGATTTTAGAGCCTTATGAAAAAGAAAAATAATGAAAAAATGGTTGTGGCTTTTACCGGCGGCGGCACAGGCGGACATATTTATCCCGGTCTGGCGGTTGTAGATGCTTTAAAAAGCCAGAAAGATTGCGTAGTTTACTGGCTTGGTTCTTCCAGCGGAATGGACAGAAAGCTGGTAGAAAAAAGCGGCAGCTGCGATAAATTTATTGGCATTCCTTCGGGAAAACTGCGCCGGTATTTTTCGCTGAAAAACTTTTCTGACGTGTTTAAGATTGGCGCCGGCTGCATAAAGGCTTTTTTCGTTCTTTTAAAATTGAAACCCGATTTTCTGTTCAGCAAAGGCGGTTTTGTAAGTGTGCCGCCGTGTTTTGCTGCAAAAATGCTGCATATTCCGGTTTATACCCACGAATGCGATTTTTCGCCGGGGCTTGCAACCAGAATAAATACGCGTTTTGCCAGCCGCATATTTGTTTCGTATGCGGAAACTGCAAAATTTTTCAGTGCAGAAAAACAAAAGGCAATTACCGTAACCGGAAACCCCGTGCGGCCGGTATTTTTTAACGCAAATCCGGCGCTTGGTGCAGAATTCCTTCAGCTTGGCAGAAACGGCAGCGACCAGAGCACGCAAAAGCCGGTTCTGCTGGTTTTGGGCGGCAGCGGCGGTGCAAAACAGATAAATAATTTAATCTGGCAAAATATTGAATGGCTTTGCGAACGCTTTGTCGTGGTACATCAAACCGGCGCTTCGCAGGACGATGACGCGGCAAAAAATTTGCAGAACGAAAAAGTGCAGGCGCTGATAAAAGAAAGGAAATATTTGCCATATCAGTTTATTTATGCCGAAATGCCGCACGTTGTTGCATTTGCCGATTTGATTTTCAGCCGGTCTGGGGCAAACACACTTTGGGAATCGGCGATTACGGCAAAACCTATGGTACTTTTACCGCTGGAAGGCAGCGGAACCCGTGGCGACCAGCTGGAAAATGCCAAATATTTTGAAGAACAGGGCGCCGCTCTGTTAATCCGGTCTGGGGCAGACGAAGCCGCCGCAATGAAAAACGCCCTTGAACAGCTTGCTTCGGCAGAAAAGCGTGCAGAAATTTCTGAAAACGTTAAAAAACTTGCCGGCGGCAAAAACCCGGCGCAGTTTATAGCCAGTACACTGCTGGAAGAACACAAAAAATAATAAAACAGGCTTTGTATCAGGTTCTGTGTATGGAAGCTTTTTTCAAAATTTGATATTTTTTGGAAAAAGCTTTTTTACTTAAAAGGAAAAATCAATGGAAAGTTCTTCAACCTTTGTTGTAATTGACTTTATTTTTATATTCATTATTTTTGCCTGTGCTGTGCACGGCGGTTTGTGCGGTTTTTTAGAAGAACTTTTCAGCAAACTTGCAGTAATTTGCGGCGTTTTATTCGGCTTTTTAATGAACAAACAGGTTGTTCCGCATTTGCCGGGCATAAAGGCTGCGCCGTTTTTAACCACAATTCTTGCATTCATAATTATTTTTATCGTCGTTTACGTTTCAGTTCGCATCGTACAAAAAGTAATCGGCTTTGCTTTTCAGGGCGACATAATGAAAGGGCTTGACCGCTGTCTGGGATTTTTTCTGGGTGTAGGCGAGGGTTTTTTAATCGTTGCCCTGGTTTTATTTTTGCTCCATTCCCAGCATTTTTTTGAAATTGATGGTGTACTTTCGGGCAGCTTTTTTGATATAATCCTTTCACCGCTTTTTATGCAGATTCCCGAAACCCTTATTTCAGGTACAGCGAATGTTTGACAATGTTCTAAATCAAAATGCAACAAACCTTATAATAGAAGACCTTGCGCGGGGAACTTTGCCGCAGGCAATGCTTTTTAACGGCCCGCAGGGCGCTGGTAAACTGACCTGCGCAATAGAAACAGCCCGCGTACTTTCGTGCACAGGCAACGAAAACGGCGAAAGGGGTTCGTGGCTGTGTACCTGCCCAAGCTGCCTTAAGCATAAAGCCCTTACACATTCAAGCCTGCTGATTCTTGGTCCGCGCGACTGTACTTTGGAAATTGAAGCGGCGCGGAAAACCTTTATTACCGCCGCCGAACAGGAAAAGAATTACATTCAGGCAACGCGGTATTTGTTTGTACGCAGCGTGCGCAAGCTGACCGCGCGCTTTAACCCGGTTTTGTGGGAAGGCGATGACAAGCTTTCCAAAATGGCGCCGCTGGTTGCCAATATTGACGAACTTCTGGAAGAAATAGATCCGCTCCGTCCGCTGCCGCCTTTGGACGAACTTAAAAATATTGCAGACTGCATTGTTACTGCTTCGCAGAAACTTGAAAATTCATTTCTGTACGATTCAATACCGGTGGCACAAATGCGCCGCGCCGCAGCCTGGGCACATTTAACCAGTGCCGACGGCGGCAGAAAAGTTCTTATCATAGAAAACGCCGACCGCATGCAGGAATCCGTGCGCAACGCCCTGCTGAAAATTCTTGAAGAACCGCCGAAAGACGTAAACTTTATTTTAACCACCAGCCACCGCGGCGCTGTAATGCCTACAATCCTTTCACGGGTGCGTACCGTGCCTTTTATTGAACGCAACAGCGACCAGCAGAAAGAAGTAATAAAGCGCGTTTTCCACGATGAAAGTAAAATTGATACAATTTCAACATATCTGGAAAGCTTTCTGCCGGTATCGCGGGAAAAACTTGGCATACTTGCCTGTTCTTATTTGCTTACGGTAAAAAACATGCCGGCACTTGTAAAGCGCATAATCCTGCAGCGCTTTAATCCGCGCGACGCAATTCCGGTTGATATGGTAATTGCCGAAGCCCACAATTTTGAACCGCGCCTGCTTTTCACCTTGTTTTTAAAAGAAATTCTGGATATTTTGCGCCTTGCCGTACGCGAAAAAGGCATAACTTCCCTGGAACAGAACGGCGCACTGGCATGGCTTAACGTAGTACGCGAAGTCAGCGAAAATGTTTCAACATACAATCAAAGCATAACATCGGCTTTGGAACTTTTATCTGAAAAACTTGCAAAATCAACCCAAAGTTAAGGGCAACATACATTTAAAGAGGATTTTATATGCGGCGATTTGCAAAACGACTGGCGCAAAAAGTTGCAAAACTTTCTGATGAACAAGTTGAACAGCTGGTTCAGTCTCTTGTGGACGAAAACGACAGCCTTGACGCGGTAATTGAATCGCTTAATACCGGGCTTTTGATTTGCGATATAAACGGAAATCTTTTAATGTCCAACAAGGCGGCTGAACGTTTCCTTCAGTTTAACCAAAGTACCTTAACCGCCGCCGACAAGCCCGGCACAAAAATACCCGTATGGCAGATTATTGCCGATGCCGACATTGCCGGTTTTCTTGAAGAAGTTCACCAGAAGCAGAAAAACCATGCAAGCGAAGAATTTACGGTAGAAACCGACGGCGGAAGCCTGCGTTTTCTTCTGGTAAGTTCCATGCCTCTGGTGCAGAAAAGGCACCTGAACGGCACAATCGTTCAAATTGACGACATAACCGACCGGCGGAATCAGGAAACGCTGTTCAGGCGCATGGAAAGCCTTGCAAGCCTTACCACGCTGGCGGCAAATGTTGCCCACGAAATTAAAAATCCGCTGGGCAGTATCAGTATTCACATTCAGCTGATTCAAAAGGCGGTAAAGAATGCCCGGCTGGGCGACGGTATGCTTCCGGACGAAAAATTCGTAGAAAATTACTTGAATGTTGTAAACGAAGAAATTGAAAGGCTTAACAAGATCGTTGTAGATTTTTTGTACGCGGTAAGACCGGTGCAGGCAAAGCTTGCGCCTGCCAGCCTGAACGAGATTGTGAAAAATATCTGCGATTTTATTCAGCCTGAAGCACAGAAATCGAATGTTGAACTGCATTTGGAGCTGGCGGATAATCTGCCGGAACTGATGCTTGATGAACAGCTTTTTAAGCAGATTGTGATGAATCTGGCGCAGAATGCATTTGCCGCAATGAAAAACGGCGGCGATTTGTGGATGGCAAGCGGCATAAAAGAAGATAAAGTCGTTTTTTCCGTGGCTGACAACGGCGAAGGTATGGACGAAGAAACCTGCAGCCGCATTTTTGAACCGTATTTTACAACAAAGGTGAACGGCACGGGGCTGGGGCTTACGATGGTTTATAAAATCATTAAGGAGTTCGGCGGCGACATTCAGGTGCGTTCGTTTAAGGACGAAGGAACGATTTTTACAATTTCCCTGCCAATTCCGCAGAAAGAACGGCGGCGCTTGGCTTGTGCTACTTAATTTGTCTCTAACCGTAGATTTTTCTGTGCACAAGCCACAGTTTTGCAAGCCCAAAACTGTGCGGTTTAGTGGGAATGCTGGTGCGCTACTTAATTTGTCTCTAACCGCAGATTTTTCTGTGCACAAGCCGCAGCTTCGCAGGTTAAAACTGCGCGATTTAGCGGAAATACGGTGCGCTACTTGAACAGTCTCTAATCGCAGTTTTTCTGTGCACAAGCCACAGTTTTGCAAGCCCAAAACTGTGCGGTTTAGTGGGAATGCTGGTGCGCTACTTAATTTGTCTCTAACCGTAGATTTTTCTGTGCACAAGCCGCAGTTTTGCAGGTCAAAACTGCGCGGTTTAGAGGAAATACGGTGTGCTGTTTGAAACATTTTCAATTGCAGATGGCTTGTGCGGATGTTGTTTAGTGGAAAGGGTTTTTTATGAAATTCAATATTCTGATAATTGATGATGAAAAAAATATACGACAGGGTCTGGCGGCGGCGCTGGAAATAGACGGTTATAACGTTCTTATGGCAGACAACGGCGAAACCGGGCTGCAGCTTGCCCTGCGCGGCGACATTGACCTGATAATTACCGATTTGCGTATGCCGGGCATCAGCGGCGAAGAAGTGCTGCAAAAAGTAACAGCCGCAAGCCCCGGACTGCCGGTAATTGTGCTTACCGGTCACGGCAGCATTGACACGGCGGTTGATGCAATGCGCGCCGGCGCCTACGACTTTTTAACCAAGCCCCTTAACCTTGACAGGCTTTCTCTTATTGTAAAGCGCGCCCTGCAAAACCGCGAACTTTCTTTGCAGCACCACCAGCTGAAGGAAGAACTAGACAGCAACAAAAGTTTTGAATCGATTATTGGCAAAAGTGCCGAAATGCAGAAAATATTTGAAATGGTTCGCCGTGTTGCGGCTAGCAAGGCTTCGGTGCTGATAACAGGCGAAAGCGGCGTAGGCAAGGAACTTATTGCAAACGCGGTACATAATCTTTCTCCGCGCAAGGACAATCCGCTGGTAAAAGTTCACTGCGCCGCTTTATCAGAAAATCTTTTGGAAAGTGAACTTTTCGGCCATGAAAAAGGCGCTTTTACCGGCGCAAATGCACGCAAGCGCGGACGCTTTGAACTTGCCCACGGCGGTTCAATATTTCTGGACGAAATTGGCGAAATTAACCAGAACGTGCAGATAAAGATTCTGCGCGTTCTGCAGGACAAGCGCTTTGAACGCGTTGGCGGCGAAGAAACCGTGGAAACGGACGTGCGCGTAATTGCCGCCACAAACCGCAATCTTGAAGAAGAAATTACAAAAGGCAACTTCCGCGAAGATTTGTATTACCGCCTGAACGTTGTGCATATTCACGTGCCGCCGCTTCGCGAGCGCAAAGACGACATTCCGCTTATGGTTTCTTCTTTTTTGAAGGAATTTGCAAAAGAAAACGGAAAGAACATCTCTTCAATTGATTCGCGTGCCCGTTCGGCACTTTACAAGTACGACTGGCCGGGCAATATTCGCCAGCTGCGCAACTGCATGGAAAGCGCCGTGGTAATGTGCGCCGGCGATACCTTAACGCTGGACGATTTTCCGCCAACAATTTCGCAGAATACGGCGCAGGATTTTGTGCAGATACCTAACGGCATAACTTTGGAAGAAGCTGAAAAAATTTACATTCAGGAAAGCCTTGCCGTAAATCAGGGCAACAAAAGCAAGACGGCGGAAGTTTTGGGCATTGGGCGCAAAACCCTGCACCGCAAGCTTGAAGAATGGGAAAGTGCAGAAGAAGATGAATAGAAATTTGCCGGAACTGGCAGAATAAGGCAGAAAAGGTTATACTTTTTTATAACTTTTATATGCTTTTATTGACTTGCTGCTTGCTGTATGAACCAAGGTTAAAGCCAAGGTATGCAAGTGCACAAAGCCTTAAAAAGCCCTGTCGCCTAAAAGAACGTGCAGGGCTTTTTTATGTTATTCGGTATGTTGTTTTTGGCGGTCAGTCTAAAATGCCGGTTTTGTACCAGTATGAAATGCGCTGGAACGAAGCGTTTATGCTGGAAGCAATTTCTGTGGCGCTTTTCCAGCTGAGATAAGTTTCGGCGTGGCGGTCGGGGTGGTGCACTTTCAGCAAATCACGCTGGGCACTTTTGCACGCCGTAAGCGGTGCGCCCGGCCTTAAGCCAAGCCTGAAAAAATCACTGTATAATTCTTTTGGTACACAAACTTTTTCTGCTGTACTTGTTCTTGCTGCCGTAAAAGCCGACTTTTTTTCTCTACGAAAACTGCTACCTAGCATTTTAATTTCCTATGCAAAGTTTACAATCTGGGATATAATGAACCGTCGATTTAAAGCGCCTTGAGGCGCAATATCCGACTTCACATTATAATATCGGCACAAGAGGCAAAAATAATGAAAATCAATCGCAAGAATTTCGGCGTGCTTTCAACAGGTGAAGAAGTTTACCTGTACACAGTTGAAAATGAAGAAATGTCATTTTCTGTAACCAACTTTGGCTGTGTAATTACAAGCATCATCGTTCCAAATAAAAATGGCGTAAAAGAAGACATTGTTTTGGGTTACAGCAATATCGAAGGTTACCTTAACGCTCACGGCGGACCATATTTCGGCGCATTCATCGGCCGTTTTGCAAACCGCATTGCAAAGGCAACTTTCACCTTGAACGGAGAAACTTACAAGCTTGACGTTAACGACGGCGTAAATACGCTGCACGGCGGTTTCCGCGGTTACGACAAAATGCTTTTCAGTGCAGAAGAAGTTGTAACGGCAGAAGGCGCAGGCGTTCGCTTTATGCGCAAAAGCCCGGACGGCGAACAGGGTTTCCCCGGCAACCTTCTTGTAGAAGTTACATATCTTTTGAACAACAAAAATGAAATTTCCCTTGAATACAAGGCATGGACTGACAAGGCAACTCCGGTTAACTTTACGAACCATACATATTTCAACCTTTCTGGCAATCCATACAATACTGTTTTCAACCACGAACTTATGCTTAATGCCAGCGCCTATACCGAACCTTCGGCAGACCTGATTCCTACCGGAAAGCTGATAAATGTTGAAAACGACAAGCCTTTTGACTTTAGAAAGGCAAAGGAAATCGGCAAGGATTTTGCAGCCGTTAAAGGCGGATATGACCACAACTTTGCCATTGACCGTGCAAAAGATACGCCGAACGATGTTCTTACATTGAACGCAAAGGCATACGAACCAACCAGCGGAAGAACTTTGACCGTTTGCTCTAACCAGCCCGGCATTCAGTTTTATGCCGGCAATGCGCTCGGCGGTTCGGAAGGAAAATACGGTCAGGTTCACAAGGCAAATCAGGGCTTCTGTCTTGAAACACAGGCTTTCCCGGATGCACCGAACCACGACAATTTCCCTTCTTGCATTTTGAACCCAGGCGAAGAATACGATGCAAAAACAATTTTTGCATTCGGCTGGTAGAATGAATACAAACTGCTGATTCAAGCAAAAAACTGCCTCTGTCCGGGGCAGTTTTTTTATCTCCGCACAGGAATAAGGCGCCCAAAGAAGAAGTATTTTATAAAAACCGGTTTTTGAAAAATATTCGTTTTTAATACAGGTTAACTCAGGAAAAATATTTTTTATTTTTTTTTACCTAGTGAATTCCTATTTTTTTACTTGCTTTTAACTATTTCTCTGTTAAAATTATAAGAACAAATATTTTGAATTTTTTTTGGAGAAATAATATGTCCTCAAGTCTTCGCCCTGTAATTTCTGTAGACGCAGAAAAATGCGTTAACTGCCATCGCTGCATTGCGGTTTGTCCTTCAAAATTGTGCAACAATGGCTCCGGCAACTATGTTGAAATTAACCACGAACTGTGCATTGGCTGCGGTGCGTGTATTGCCGCCTGCGACCACGGTGCGCGCCTTGGACTGGACGATACCCAAAAGTTTTTTGAAGACCTTGAAAAGGGCGAAAAGATTATTGCAATTGTTGCGCCTGCCGCCGCAGCAAACTTTAAGGGCAAAGACCTTGAACTTAATGCATGGCTGAAATCTGTTGGCGTAAAAGCCGTTTTTGACGTTTCTTTTGGTGCGGAACTTACTACAAAATCTTATGTGGAACACCTTAAGACAAACCCGAAGCTTGTAATTTCGCAGCCATGCCCGGCGCTGGTAAGTTATATAGAATTATACCAGCCGGATTTAATAAAATATCTTTCGCCGGCGGATTCGCCTATGGCGCACACTTTTGCACTTATTAAGAATTTTTATCCGGAATATAAAAATTACAAAATGGCGGCAATTTCGCCGTGTTTTGCCAAGCGCCGGGAATTTGACGAAAACTCGCTTGGCGACTACAACGTTTCGATGAGTTCAATTTCTAAATATTTAAGTGATAACAATATTTCACTTTCTTCTTTCCCAAAAACGCCTTACGACAACCCGCCTGCGGAACGTGCAGTTCTGTATTCAACACCGGGCGGTTTGCTGCGTACAGCCGAACGTTTTGTGCCGGGCATAAGCAGGCAAACCCGCAAAATTGAAGGGCAGCCGGAAATGACCGAATATTTTGCAGAACTTTCAGAAGCGCTTAAAGCAAACAGGCAGCTTCCGTATGTGCTTATAGACTGCCTTAACTGCCGCAAAGGCTGCAACTGCGGCGCGGGTACAGTTAACCAGAAAATGCCGATTGACGAGCTTGAAACTTATATTGAAAAACGTATGGAAGAGCGCAAGTCCGAGCTTAAAACCCAGACAAGACGCGGTTTGAAAAAGCTGGAAAAAACCATTGATAAATACTGGAAACCGGGAATTTATACGCGCAAATATGTGGACAGAAGCGAATCTGTAAGCAGATTCATCAAAAATCCTTCCAATGCAGAATTGCAGCAGGTTTACGAAAAAATGGGCAAAAAATCTCAGCGCGACTTTTTGAACTGCGGCGCCTGCGGTTACAATACCTGCAAAGAAATGGCAGTTGCAATTTTTAACAAAATGAACAAGCTTGAACACTGTCATCATTACGTAATTAACCAGAATGCGGTAATGCACGACAAGTTTAAGGCTGAAATTAAAGATGCAATTGCCCGCGTAACCGGTACCAGCGTACAGAAACTTGCAGAATCGCAGGAAGAAGTTAACGGTCTGGTTGAAATTACGGCAACCATGTCAGAAGCGGTACAGGTTTCTTCCAGCGCGGTAGAAGAAATGATTGGCAATATCAGCAGCATTACTTCAATTCTTGAAAGAAACGCCGCCGCCGTTAACAATCTTGAAGTTGCAACCAATTTGGGCAAAACCAACCTGAATGACGTTACCAGTCTTGTTAGTGATATTGAAAAAAATTCAAACGGTCTTGTTGAGATGAGCAACATGATTCAGTCTATTGCCAGCCAGACCAACCTCCTTGCAATGAATGCCGCAATTGAAGCTGCCCACGCCGGTGAAAGCGGAAAGGGTTTTGCCGTTGTTGCAGACGAAATCAGAAAACTTGCAGAAAGCTGCGATACCGAAGCAAAGCAGATTTCTGACGTTCTGCAGAATGTTAAAAAGCTTATTGATGCGGCGTACAGCAAAACTGTTTCTACCCAGAACGAGTTTGAAAATATTGTTACGCTTTCTACCCAGGTTAAAAACCAGGAAGGCGTGGTAAAAGATGCCGTTATGGAACAGAACACAGGTAACCGCCAGTTGCTTGAATCGCTTACAACATTGAAAGATTCTGAACGCGAAGTTTCGGAAGCATCGCAGAAGCTGCTTGACAGTACGAAAATGATCAAAGAAAGCATCGAAAATCTTTCACATCAGGAATAAGGCGCTTTTTTTACCATATTTTGCAAAGTGCAAAAGCCTTTTTGCAGGTTCGGAACAGTTTTCCGGGGCTGTAAAAAGGCTTTTTATGTTTCGGTCTTTTTGCATTTTGGTGCGGAGGCTTTCAATATTTTTCTGTTTTCTTCTATATAAAAATGCAAAAAAATAAATGCATATATGATTTAAATGGCAGTTTTGCAGCCTAAAAAGTTGTGCCGAAAACTGCAAAATCCATAAAATTTCTTATGTTTTCAATTTAAAGTAAACATACTGTTATAACAGCACCTAATACGGCACATAAGCGTTAAAAA
>JAKSTR010000074.1 GCA_024402495.1 Treponemataceae bacterium | reverse complement strand
ATTATATTTGAAATTTCATTTGCCAGTTTATTATATTTTCTGCGTTCAAATGCGTAAAATATTAACGAAAAAATGATAACCAGAAACAGAACTATCAATAACTTAACAAAAGAAAAATCAGAATCATCCATAAAGAAAACTACCAAATTCAGCATAATTGCCCAAAAAGTAAAACCTGCATAGCCTTTTATTTTAAGAGTTCTGTTTTCTTCGTCAAATGAAATAATTCCATAAATATTATCAAAATCGTTGCGATAACAGCTTACAGAAACCATTTTCTTCCTGAACGCAAAATTGTTTTCATCAATTTGGGTTCCTTTATATTTTGAAAAACCTTTTACAGCATCCATATTGTTTATAAAATTGAAAATTTCCTGTTTTGCTTTACTTAAGTTCTGAATTTCCATTTCCTTTATAAAAACTGGAATTCCATGCAGAAAATAATATTTATTCCATGTTGCGGCTAAAATCGTTTCAACTATTGCAGTTATTAAAAGTAAAATTCCAAATATAAAAATCATTTTTAATTTCTCCATTTGCGCCAGTTTGCACCATTAGCACAGTAACATATTCCACAAAAAATTACTGTATTAAATAGAAGAATTTTAATTAATCCGCACTGTTTAAGGTTTTCTTGCCAAACCATTGGCAGGCAAACTGAACAATAACCGCGCTATGTTTAATGCAACCGGCATCGCGCAGTTTTTATATTGCAGCCTTTTACAAATCTGCAATATTGCAACTCACTTTCAAAAGCCATTCATCAAGAAATTTTATCTGTTCTTCGGTATGAATCCAGTGTTTGGAACCTTCCAGCACGGTAAGACCTGCGCCGGTTTTTTGTGCAAATTCCTTCATTGTTTCCAGCGACTGAAGATTATCAAGACTTCCGTAAAGAATTTCGGTCGGCACGTTCCACTGAATTTTACAGTTCCGCACAAACTGCAAGTATTCCCACGACAAATCATCGCCAAAATCAACAGGAATAACCTTTCTGACTTTCAGTTCTTCTTCTGTTGTTCCAGCCCAGCCAATCATGTCAACAACCAGCCGTTCCATGTTTACAATCGGCGCAATAAAAAAAGCCCGCGAAATAAAACTGTCTATTCCTGCAATAAGCGAAAAATACGCACCAAGACTACTTGCAACAAGAATAAGCTTGTCGTAATTTTCAGACAAAGCCTTTACCTTTTCATAAAATTCCTTTTTTGCGTCCCAGGGAAGACTGGACTTGTAATCAAAACCGTAAATTTCCATTCCGGGAAAATATTTTCTGTACCCTTCTGCTTCGCCGGCATTTCCGCCTTTTCCGTGAATAAAAATTACCAGATTGTTTTTCACAAATTTTATTTCCTTTCTGCTTTTAATTTTTTTTCAAAGATATTTTTTGCTTCAATTTTTAGCGCCGCACTACCCTGCAAAGCCAGCTTGCAAAGCTAAAAAGAACGGTAAAACGGCGGATAAGGGGTTAAAACCGCACATTTGCCGGCTTTTGCCAGTTGCTTTATGTTTTTTTACCGTCAAGCGAAAGCATCTGTTCCTGCCGAATAAAGCCGAATTATAGCACGGAAAAGCGATTTTTGGGTTTTATTTGTTACACCGCTGCATTTCAGGCACAAAATCCGCATTTTCTGTTTTTACAAGGTAACGCATATTTATATTTTCAACTTGCGGAATTTAAAATTGTCTTGTATTCTAAATGTATTGCTGTGTTAAAGGAAGGGAGAAAAAATGGCAAAGAAGATTTTGATTGTTGACGATTCTGTATCAATCCGCAAAAGTGTTTCTTTTGTGCTTACAGAAGAAGGTTACGAAGTAATTGAAGCTGAAGATGGTCTTGACGGCTTGAAAAAAGCAGAAGCGGCACAGTGTAACTTGGTTATTACCGATATTAACATGCCGAATATGGGCGGTATTGAACTGATTGCTGCTTTGCGCGAAAAAGCAGAATATAAGTTTACACCAATCATTGCGTTAACAACAGAAAGCCAGGACGATAAAATGCAGGCTGGTAAAGCAGCCGGTGCGACAGGCTGGATTGTTAAGCCTTTTACTTCGGAAAAGCTTACGGCTGTTGTAAAAAAGATTTTGGGCTGATGTTCCGCACTAAAAGCGAATAGAAAAAACGGGTTGTTTTTATTTCTGGTAAAAACAACCCGTTTATATTTTAAAGTCATTTGCTGCGCCAAAGCCCGTAAACTTTCAATTGAAAATTTACAGGTTCTGGTATTTTTAGCAGCCTGCGCCTAGTTTGCGCTGTCCAAAAAGTGCTTCAAACCGGCAATCTGTTCGTTTACACGCTCGGCAGCAGGACCGCCAGTTGTTAAACGCGCCTGTACGCAGGCTTCCGGTGCAATTTTGTCAAATACATCGTTGTTAATCAGTTCGCTGCATTCGCGCAATTCACTTAAAGACATATCTTCAAGGTTTTTATGTTTTTCAATGCCTTTGCGCACGGCACTAGCCGCAACGCCGTGGGCTGTTCTAAACGGCATGCCTTTGCGCACCAGATAATCTGCCAGATCGGTGGCATTTGCGTAGCCGCCAACACAAGCTGCTGCCATGCGTTCAGTGTTCCATTTTGCAGTGCTAATCATGTATGTAAAAATGCGCAGGCACGAAGTTGTTGTATCGTATGCGGCAAAAAGGCTTTCCTTGTCTTCCTGCAAGTCGCGGTTGTAGGAAAGCGGCAAACCTTTCATCATGGTAAGAAGAGCCATCAAGTTTCCGTATACTTTTCCGGTACGTCCGCGGATAAGTTCTGCAAAGTCAGGGTTTTTCTTTTGCGGCATAATGCTGGAACCGGTAGACCATTTTTCGCTCAAGTCGATGAACTTAAATTCTTCGGTAGACCAAAGCACAACTTCTTCGCAAAAACGCGACAAATGGGTCATAATCAGCGAAAAACAGGAAGCAAACTCAATGCAATAGTCGCGGTCAGCAACTGTATCAAGAGAGTTCGCGGTAACGCCTTCAAAATCCAAGTCTGCGGCGGTCATTTCGCGGTTAAGCGGCAAACCGCTGCCAGCCAAAGCCCCTGCTCCCAATGGCGAAAGGTTAATGCGTTCCAAAGCATCGTTCAAGCGGCCGTAATCGCGCACCAGCATCTGGCACCACGCACAAAGGTGATGAGCCAAAGTTACAGGCTGGGCGCGCTGCATGTGCGTATAGCCGGGCATAATGCTTTTTGTATTTTTTTCTGCAATTTTAATCAATGCTTCAATCAAATCGCAAATATTTTTCTGCAATTCGGGTATTGCGCGTTTAAGGTACAAACGTTCGTCAAGGGCAATCTGGTCGTTGCGGCTGCGGCCTGTGTGCACTTTGCGCCCGGCGTCGCCCAAACGGTCGGTTAAAACGCCTTCAATAAACGAATGAATGTCTTCGGCGCTGGTATCAATTTCAAGCTTGCCGGTTTTTAATTCTACCGCAATGTTTGCAAGTTCCGTAGCAATTGCTTCGGCTTCTTCTGCCGGAATAATGCCGGTTTTGCCAAGCATGGTCGCGTGCCCGATGCTTCCGCGCACGTCATCAAGTGCCATGCGTGCATCAACGTGAATCGAAGTTTCAAAAGCAACAGCTTCGGCATCCGGACCTTCCTTAAAGCGGCCGTGCCACAAAGCTGCGTGGTTTCCGCCGTCAATTGCAGATTTTTTATCCATAGTTGTCTCCAAAAGGGAAATATTTACAAAAGAATGTCTTCATTATATAGAAAAAATTATGGTTTTTCTACCACGCGGTACTGCCGGCAGAAAGCGGTAAAGCAAACAGAATATAAAAAAAACATTCATCTGCAAGGCAGAAACCTGATGTTTACGCCATTTAAGAAAAAAATTCTTATAGTTGCAGGCACTTATTGATATTTTTTTATAATATTTTGTTGTAAAGTATTAAATTTCGGTTATAATTTTAGAAGGATTTATTAACCCGCATTTTTTGCAGGGTTGCCGACTTAAATTAAAGTATGCGAGGAACAAAATGATTTCTAAACAAGATTTTCCAACAACTAATGAACAGTCTCAGAACGGACAGAAGAGCGATGGTTCTAAAGTTCGGGTACTTGTTGTAGATGATTCTATGTTTGTAGCAAAACAGATTAGTCAGATACTTGTAAGCGAAGGCTATGAAATTATTGCAACTGCAGCCGACGGCGTAGAAGCTGTAGCAAAATATAAGGAACTCTATCCAAACGTTGATCTGGTTACGCTGGATATTACCATGCCGCGCATGGACGGTATTACAGCTTTGGAACAGATTATGGCATTTGACCAGAATGCAAAGGTTGTAATGATTAGTGCCCTTGGCAAGCCGGAACTGGTAAAAAAAGCTTTGCTTACCGGTGCCAAAAACTACATTGTAAAACCGCTTGACAGAAACAAGGTTCTGGAAAGAATCAGTTCTTCCTTGATTAAGAAATAAAAAAAACTTTGCTTAAACAGAATAATTTTCATTTTGCCTGATCGGCAATCAACAGCCTCGCAGCAAGCAGCGAGGTATGCTGTTCTTAATATGTGGTTGCAGTCGAGTTTCAATACCCCGACGCACAAAAAAAACCGGTGCCTTAAAAACACCGGTCTTTTTTTTATTATTCAATTATATGCATATCTGCAAAAAACGCTTATGCCTGAAGTGCTGTTACAGCAACAGTTGCAACAATGTCGTCTACGTTACAGCCGCGGCTAAGGTCGTTCAGCGGTTTTGCAAAACCCTGACAAACAGGACCGATTGCCATCCAGCCGCCCATGCGCTGGGCAATTTTGTAACCGATGTTTCCGGCGTTGATATTAGGGAATACAAAAACGTTTGCATGACCGGCAACCTTGCTTCCCGGAGCTTTAAGTTCACCTACTTCCGGTGCAACGGCTGCATCAAACTGGAATTCACCGTCCAAAGCCAAATCAGGTGCTTTTTCCTGTGCAAGCTTTACGGCTTCCTGTACTTTTGGAACCGATTTGAAGAATTTGTCATCGTTTCCGCTGCCTTTTGTACTGAAAGAAAGCATTGCAACGCGCGGTTCAATGCCGCCAATCTTTTTGGCTGTGTCAGCAGTTGCAACGGCAATATCAGCAAGTTCTTCTGCGCTCGGTTCAATGTTAATTGCACAGTCAGCAAGCAAAGCAACGCCTTCCGGAATATATTTGTTGCCGCATTCTGGGGCAACCATAATAAAGCTTGAAGAAACAGTTTTAATTCCAGGTGCAGTTTTAATAACCTGCAAGCCAGGGCGCAAAGTATTTGCAGTAGAATGGCATGCACCACTTACAAAACCGTCTGCATCACCGGCTTTAAGAATAAGAGCACCAAACATTGTGCGGTCTTTAAGAATATAGGCTTTAGCAGCAGCAACATCAGCATATTCAGGTGCGCCAGTTTTTTTATTTATTTTGCCTTCGCGTGCTTTATACAAAAGTTCAGCATATTTATCTGCATCCGGGCTGGTTGCAGGGTCTACAATCTGCACGCCAGACAAATCAACGCCGGGGGCAACTTTTTCACATTCTTCTTTGTTACCAACAAGAATAATTTTAGAAATGCCTTCTTTTACAATAATAGAAGCAGCTTCTACAACACGTTTGTCTTCACCTTCGCACAAAACGATTGTTTTGCCTGCTTTTTTTGCTTTTTCCTTCAATTGTTCTACAAAATCCATAATGCAACACCTCAAAATTGCTTAATTTTATTTTGAAAAAATAGTATATCTATGGTAAATAATTTTCAAGTAAAAAATCAACAACCTCGCCGCAAGCAGTGAGGTATGTTGTTTTTAACAAGTGACATAAAACCCTCCGCAAGAATAAAGGGTGTTTTGAAAGGCTTTTTGAAAAGCCCAAAATATTGCAAAGTTTTGCAAATATTGCAGCAAATTAAGGTGGTGAAAAATTAAACTTGTTTTAATATACGGCGTAAAAACCAAAGATTACTGCTGGCTGCGCAACTGCTTTTATCCGGTTAAGCGCATTGCAGATTTTTGCCAAAGCCAGAATATTGAATTTGCGCTGTTTTTGCCGGAAGATTTTGTACAAATTGCCGCGCATTTTTTCAATAGCTTTCCGGCTGGCGGAAAAACTGAATTTGAAAACTTTTTTGCCGGCTGCAAATTTTTACTGCGCGGCGATATAGAAAAAAACGTTTACGATATTCTGGAAAACTTTGCGCCGAATAAAAAACCCAAACACACGCCGTCTTTTGGTGCAAAACTTATTGCCGATGACAAAAAGCTTATGTACCAGTATTTTGAGCGGCACAATTTTCCCTTTGCAAAAAGCATATTTTTCAATTTTTCTTCTATAAAAAAGGCTGAAAACAATGCATATAACGCGCAGAATATTCTAAATATCGCGGGTACAGGCAACGCCGCAAACGCCGCGCAGGCGGAAGAACTTTTTAGCCACATAGCCCAAAAACTGAACACGCCTTTTGTTGCAAAACCGCGCTTCGGCAGTCAGGGGCGCGGCATACAGCTGATTGAAACAAAAAAAGATTTTGCAGCCTTTATTGCCCAAAACCAAAGCGAAGAATTGATTTTTCAGCAGTACATAAAATGCGGCAAAGCATTTAGCTTTGACCTGCGCTTTTTTGTATGCGGCGGCAAAATATCAGCCTGCGCCCTGCGCAAAAGCCGCCACCAGCTTTTAAGCAATTTTCATGCCGGCGGGCAAATGGAAATAATAAAAAGCGCCCAAGACCTGCAAAACCACGATATTTTTGGCGTTACCAGCCGGGCATTTGCCCGAATGCAGCAAACCGCCGTAAGCGCAGTACAAAACGCAGGGCTTTTATACGGTTCTGCGGATTTTTTAATATTGCAGGACAGCCAGCCGGCGCAGTTTTTTTTGTGCGAAATTAATGCAAGCCCCGGATTTGAAGGCATAGAAAATGCTTCAAGCGAAAAAATACAAATCGTGCCCCAGCTGATAGACGCCGTCATACGTCTTTAGCCCCGGTTTTTTCAGTTTTCTTCATTTTTCAAAACTTCAGCCCATTCTGCCAGCAGAAACCGGTTTGTTGTGTTATGTGCAAACCTGTGTTATTCTGTAAAAACATATTATTTTTAGGAAAAAAAATGAAAACTGAATACTTAATGGGCAACGGCGCCATAGCATTAGGCGCGCTGCAAGCCGGAGTAAACGTTTGTACCGGCTACCCTGGAACCCCTTCAAGCGAAATTATCGAAACAATTTCTAAATACAACAAAGGCGACGTTTACGTTGAATGGTCTGTAAACGAAAAAGCCGCAATGGAAGTTGCCGCCGCGGCAAGCTACGCCGGTGCGCGCTGTATCGTTACCATGAAGCAGGTCGGCTTAAACGTTGCCAGCGACCCTTTAATGAGCCTTGCCTATGTCGGCGTAAAAGGCGGCTTGGTAATTGTCAGTGCGGACGACCCGGGCCCGATAAGCAGCCAGACCGAGCAGGACACACGGCGCTTTGCAGAGTTTGCGCGCATACCGGTTTTAGACCCGTGCAGCCCGGAAGAAGCCTTTGAAATGGTTCAGCAGGCATTTGAAATTTCTGAAAAATACGCAACGCCTGTAATTTTGCGCCCAACCACGCGCGTAGACCACGCCTACGCAAGCATTACATACAACGAAAACTACACGCCCAAACAGTTTGAAGGCTTTGTAAAAGATTCAAAAAAATGGGTAATTTTTCCGCGCCTTTCTTTTGCAAACCATACCAAAATTGAAGAACGTAACCCGAAAATCGGCGAAGAATTTTCATCATACGGCGCAAATGTCTGCACCGGCAGCGGAAAAAAAGCCGTTTTTGCAAGCGGCGTAAGCTATTCGTATGCAAAAGAATATTTGCAGAACCGCACCGACGTAAAGCTCTGCAAAATCGCAACGCCTTTTCCTTTTCCCAAAAGCTTTGTAAAAAATGCCCTTGACGGCGTAGAACAAGTTCTTGTAATAGAAGAATTAAGCCCGTTTATTGAAGAAAAGCTTTTGCAGCTTGCAGGCGAAAATAAGCTGACCGTTCAGATATTGGGCAAAGCTACCGGCAACGTAAGCCACGCCGGGGAAAATACCTGCGAAAGCGTTGCCAGAAATATTGCAGACTTTTTAGGCGAAAGCCTTCCTTCTGTTACCGACACAAGCGACAAACCAGCCCTGCCCGTGCGCCCGCCGGTTTTGTGTGCAGGCTGTCCGCACCGGGCAAGCTTTTACGCGGTTAAACAGGCACAAAAAGGCAAAAAATCTTATTTTTGCGGCGACATCGGCTGTTACACACTGGGCAACGCCATGCCGCTTGATATGGTAGACACCTGCCTTTGCATGGGCGCAGGCATTACCATGGCGCAGGGGTTTAACCATATTGATAAAGACGCAACCAGCTTTGCCTTTGTAGGCGATTCAACCTTTTTTGCATCCGGCATGACCGGGGTTGTAAACGCAATTTACAACAAGGCAGACATGATTCTGTGCGTTCTGGACAATTCTACCACGGCAATGACCGGTCACCAGCCCCACCCCGGCACCGGTAAAACCATGATGAACGAAATTACAGCCAAAGTTAATATCAGCAAAATACTGGAAGGCATGGGCGTTGAATTCATCAGAACCGTCAACCCGTTCGATTTGCAAAATACAGTTGAAACCATAAAACAGGCGGCAGCCTTGCCCGGCGTAAAGGCAATAATTTTTGCATCTCCGTGCATTGCGCTGTTTAAGGCTAGCCAAAAGTGCGGCGTACACAGCAGCTGCATTGGCTGCAAAAAGTGCATCAGCGATTTGGGCTGCCCTGCAATTTATTTGAAAGACGGAAAAGCCGTAATTGACGGCAATTTGTGCAACGGCTGTACACTGTGCGCTCAGGTTTGCCCGGTAAACGCCATCAAAAAGGAAGAATAAAATGGATAAAGAAATATTAGTTTGCGGAATCGGCGGTCAGGGAACGGTTTTGGCTTCAAAATTGATTTCGCAGTGCGCGCTGGATTGCGGCGAAGTTGTGCATTCGGCAGAAACAATCGGTATGGCGCAGCGCGGCGGCAGCGTAACAAGCCATGTGCGCATAGGCAAAAACGCATTTTCGCCGCTTATACCAAAAGGCAAAGCCGATGTTATTCTTGCATTTGAAAGCGCCGAAGCCGTGCGCAACCTTGAATACCTGAAAAAAGACGGCACAATCGTGGTTAACTGCAACGATTCCAACCCGAAAGCCGGCGAAATGATTGAATACCTAAAAACCAAGTGCAGCAACCTTATAGTTGTAAACGACCAGCAGCTTTGCGCACCGGTTGGAACAACCAAAGTATTCAACGTAGCAATTCTGGGGGTTGCCTGCAAAAACAATCTGCTGGGACTTGATGCGCAAAACATGCTTAACACAATTCAGGGCAAAGTGCCGCCAAAGTTTAAGGAAATGAACTTAAAGGCATTCGATTTGGGCAAAAATTATTCTGCATAAAACGCTGCAAACGCAGCACGGGGGAAATATGAAATTAAACGAAAATCAGCTGAAAATGGTTGATGCACAGATTAAACGCCTTATTGCAGGCGACAGCTATTACGGCAAAAAATACAGGGAACTGGGCATTACCGGCTGTAAAACGCAGGAAGATTTTGAAAAACTTCCTTTCAGTTCAAAAGACGATTTGCGCAATGCCTATCCGCTGGGCATTCAGGCAGTGCCGGACGAAGACGTTGTGCGCATTCATTCAAGTTCGGGCACAACCGGCAAACCGGTAATCATTCCATACACCGCCAAAGACGTAGACGACTGGGCAATTCAGTTTGCGCGCTGTTACGAAATGGCAGGAATTACCAAAAAAGACCGCATCCAGATTACGCCCGGCTACGGTTTGTGGACTGCCGGAATTGGTTTTCAGGCAGGATGCGAAAAACTTGGCGCAATGGCAGTACCAATGGGCCCGGGCAACACCGAAAAACAGCTTCAGATGATGCAGGATTTGCAGTCTACCGTAATCTGCGCAACTTCAAGCTATGCCCTTCTGCTAAGCGAAGAAGTAAACAAACGCGGAATAAAAGACAAAATTGCGCTTAAAAAAGGCGTTATCGGCAGCGAACGCTGGAGCGACAAAATGCGCAACAGTATCCGCGAAGGTCTTGGAATAGAACTTTACGACATTTACGGACTGACAGAAATTTACGGTCCAGGTATCGGCATCAACTGCCAGAAAGAAAAATACATTCACTACTGGGACGATTATCTTTACATTGAAATTATTGACCCGGTTACCGGAAAACCTGTTGCAGACGGCGAAGAAGGCGAAATTGTAATTACAACACTGGTAAAGGAAGGCGCTCCGCTTTTGCGTTTCCGCACCCACGACCTTTCGCGCATCATACCGGAAAAATGTTCCTGCGGTTCATGCTATCCCCGTCTGGATATTATCAAAGGCCGCAGCGACGATATGTTCAAAGTGCACGGCGTAAATATGTTCCCGGCACAGGTAGAAGAAATTTTGCAGCAGATTGACGGCGCAACCAGCGAATATTCAATTGCAATTGGTCACGATGCAGACAACAACAAAGACGTAATGGTTCTTACGGTAGAAGTTGAAGGCAGGGTAAACTTTGAAGAAACCGGAAAAGCAATCGGCAGCCTGTTCAAATCTAAAATCGGCGTAAATCCTAAAGTTTCCGTTGTACCGGTTGGCACTTTGCCGCGCAGCGAAAAGAAAACCAAGCGCGTATTTGATCACCGCGAAAACTAAGCGTTAGTGCATACAATTCAGTTATTTGCAGCCATTGCCCTGTTCCTTACGCGGCAATGGTCTGCAACTGGCTGCGCGCAGTTTGATAAAAAAATAGTTTATTTAGCCCAAACTTCAAGTTTCATATATTTATCTGTTTGTCATTCCGAACTTGGTTCGGAATCTGGTTTTTAAAAACGAATCAGATGCTGAACTAAATTCAGCATGACAAATACTGCGCGCAGCCGCCGAATACTAATAAATTCAACATGACGAAGAAGCAGTTATTTTGCTTTTAGCTGCAATATTTATTTTTAGCATTCTGGTTATATTTGTTTTTTCTTCAATGATGGAAATAAAAGAAGCTTTAGAAAATAAAGCCATATAAAATTCGCGCACAAAAAAGGAAGAAAAAATGAAAAGGATTTTTCCAGACGAAAGAATTGTTACAAGTGTCTGTAAAATTATAATTCCATTAAATCCTGTACAGAACAATTTAAGGCTTTTGCAATCCGAATAACAGTTTCGGTACTTGCGGCGTTGATATTCTTCTGTTTCTGTTCATACTGCTGAATTGTTCTGACAGAAACTTCTGCCATTTGGGCTAATTCACTTTGAGAAATTCCGGCTTCCAGCCTTTTTATCTTTAAGTTTGAAGCAGTCTTTCTTGAAGCATAAAGCTCATTCAGATGATCACAAAACTGGCTTACATCCATTTCATGATATGGATTATACATTCCGTAAATTTCGGTTATTGGAATGTATTTGTTTATCTGATTGAATTTTAGACCGCTGTACCATTGAAAATATGCCAGTGCCCACCCAGTCCAGTATTCGGGGCTTCTGTCAAGTGAAGGACGATATGAATCTGCTTTTGAATAATCATTGATTACATCAAGTGCAAGTTCAACACCTGATTTTCCGCTGAGAACCGAAGTATTACCATTTTCAAAAG
This sequence comes from Treponemataceae bacterium, assembly GCA_024402495.1. Lineage (GTDB taxonomy): Bacteria > Spirochaetota > Spirochaetia > Treponematales > Treponemataceae > UBA1240. The sequence continues at coordinate 827 of JAKSTR010000074.1, read as the reverse complement.
AAGATGAAATTTTTGAATTAAGAAACTTTTCAAAAAAATCTTCAAGTGAAATATTTAAGTCATAAACAGCAAAATCCAGCATTACGGCAAGAATGCTTTGAGAGCGTGACAAATAGTTTTTATCGTAAGCGTGAATCATTTGCTTTTATTTCCTCGTCAAGAATCTGAATTATATACAAATCACCCCGCTGTCTTTTATTTTTTTCACTGTCAAAATATTGTCTTCTTGCAGTTCTGTCCCTTATTTCCTTTTTTGAAAACCATTCAGAATTTAGTGCAATTTCGTTTCCAAGATAAGAAATGGAATCAAATGCTTTCTGACTTTTCAGCACATATTGCGTTCCAAGTTTTCCCAGTTTCATTGCGTTTCCCAGCTGCCGCACCGAAATTGCGCCATTAATAAAATCCTGCGCAAAAGAAAAATAACTGTCATCAGCTCTATAGCCAGTAATAATGTCGCAATCGTTATAAGGTACTTGAAAATTTTTAAGAAGATAATCCTTTGCTTCATGGGCAAGCGGAGAAGTAATATCAAATATTCGATTTTCCAGAAGAACAGAAAGCCAGTGAAGAATTGTATATTCAGAAGAATTCAGGTTTAAAATGGATAAAGAACCATCATTGATTTCATAGATATTTGCATATCCGTTGCTGTCCTGTGTTATACCCCATTCTTTTGCAAGTGTAATATCTTCAGTGCAATAAAAACCCTTGCCATAATCATTTCTTTGTTTTCCTAATCCGAAAACCGGTTTTTCAATGATATTAACTGATCCGTGATAAATTCTTCTGCTCATAGGAATAACATACTCCTATAGGAGTATGTT
>JAKSTR010000073.1 GCA_024402495.1 Treponemataceae bacterium | reverse complement strand
TTGTTAAAAAATAGTTAAATATTTTCGGATGAAAAACTGCTAATATTGACCTTTTTATTTATTGGCGGTAATATTTAACAAATTAAACAGAAGTCTGTGGACATTCTACCCTTTCTTTCAGGAGGCGTATCATGGATACATACCCCAGTAGTTACCGTTTTTTCAAAACTTACACACTACACGGCGCCTCCGCAAATAATCGCTTTTAAATAACAGCTTGTTGCGTGGCGCCATAAAGAGGCGCACTGTGATTACATTTTGGCAGCAAGAGAACGGTAAATTAATTTCTAAAGAAAAAGAAGAACTTATTCCAAACAGAAGAACCTGGATTGATGCAAGGTCGGTTACGCGCGAAGACATTCGCGTTTTGGAAGAAGAATACAATATTCAGAAAGACCACATCATGGATATTCTTGACCAGGACGAATTGTCGCGCATTGAAAAAGACGACGATTACCTGCTGATTATTATGCGTTTGCCGCTGTTTGAACCGGCTAACGACATCAGCTATTTGACAATTCCGCTTGGCATTATTTTTCTTGAAAACACAATTGTAACAATCTGCTGGACCGACTGCGAAGTTTTGAAAGATATTGCGGCAAACAGGCTGCGCAATGTGCGCCTAAACGACTTTCCGGCGTTTACCATTCAAATAATGAGCCGCGCAGATTCAACCTTTTTGCGCTACCTTAAAGAAATTAACCGCCGTTCAAGCACAATTCAGAATGAATTACAGGTTTCAATTAAAAATAACGAACTTATTCAATTGCTGAACCTTGAAAAATCTTTGGTGTTTTTTACAACTTCGCTTAAAGGCAACCAGATGCTGCTGGAAAAACTTACCAAAACCCGGCTTATTGCCCTTGATGAAGATGACAAAGAATGGCTTGAAGACGTTGAAGTTGACAACCGGCAGGCTATTGAAATGGCAGACACATACCGAAACATTCTGGCAAGCATGACCGAAGCTTTTGCAAGCGTTATTTCCAACAACCTGAACGTGGTAATGAAGCGCCTTACGGTTATCAGCCTTGTTATGGCAGTTCCTACCCTTATTACCAGCTTTTACGGAATGAATATTCCGCTGCCGCTGGCAAATGCCGGCTGGATTGGCACGACGATAGTTACCAGCGCCTGTTTAGTTACGGCTCTGGGTTCGTGGTTTTTATTTGAAGGTCACAGCACCAAAATTGAAAAAACAACGCGCAAATTGCAGCAGCGCAAAAAACACCGCCAGAAACTTGTTGCAAGAACATAAAAACCGTAAAAACATAAGAAAACTTTATGCGATGCGCCGGAACATGAAAATCGCCGGAACATATAAAAAAAGCCCTGCAGAATATGTAAAATATTTTGCAGGGCTTTTCAATTTTAAAAGTTCATCATTTTTCAGCCAGCTTAAAATCAACAACCTTGCTGCAAGCAGCGCTGTATGTTGTTCTTAATAAGTAGTTGCAGTCGGGGTATTAAACCCTCCGCACAAATAAAAAAACGGGGCTTCAGACAAAACCCGAAGCCCCGCATATCGCCAGACTAAAGCTAGAATACCATTACAATGATTTTTGCCATCAATACGATGGAAACCAGTGCCAGCGGGTAAGTTGCTGCATAGGCAGAAGAAACTTCATCAGTTCCGGCTGTTGCAATAAGTGTACCCAAAGCCGGTGTAGAAGTCATACCGCCGGTGATAGAACCCAGGTTGTTGAAAATTGAAAGCTTGAATACGTAGCGAGCAACAAGATAACCAACAATCATAGGAACGGTTGTCATAATTGCGCCGTAAATAAAGTAAGAAACTTTTACGTTTGTAACAAAGTTTACGCCGCCAGGAACGCCTGCTCCAATAAGGAAGAGAACCAAACCTAATTCGCGCATAAAGTTAAGGGTCTGTTTTGTAAGGCGGCAGTCCAAGTTGCCGATGCGTCCAAAGTGACCTACAATCAAACCTGCAATCAATGTACCGCCAGAGTTACCAAGCGAAAAGTAAGAACCGCCGCCAACCGGAACTTTAATTGCACCGATTAAGCAGCCGAAGGCAACTGCCAGAAAGAACGGGAAAAATCCGAATTCTTCAACTTTTACAAGCTTGCCTTTCGGTTCCGGAATTGAGATTGAACTTGCGGCAACGAAAGTTTCGCGTTCTTTTGCAATATCAACTTTTAAGATTTTCGGCATAACCTGAACGAACAAAACTACGCCCAAAACACCGTAAAGATAAGCAATTCCGTATCCGGCACTAATTTCGTCCTGGGCAGCGCCTTCAACAGCTTCTTTTGCGGCACTGAAACCAGGTGTAGAAGTTAAACCGCCTGTCAAAAGACCGGCAGCCATTTCAGCCGAAAGATTTTCGTCAAGAACAGTACAGATAATTGCTGTCAATCCGCCGATGCCGATAACGATAATTCCCATTACAAGGTAAGCAATTGAGCTTTTGTTGAAAGTTCTGAAAAACTTTGGACCTGCAATAAGACCAACAGCGGTAACGAAAAGTGCTGTACCAATATTTGAAATTAGAGAGAATTGAGATTTTTGGGCTGCTCCCCAAAGCACAATTGTCTTTTCGCCAATGCTAAAGTCCGGTACATAGTGAACAAGAACGCCATAGCAGAGAGCGACAATCAAAACACCGGCAGTTCCCAAAGAAATGCCTTTAATGCTGATTGCACCTAAAAGATAACCAAGAACACCGATTATAAAAACGATGAAGATGATTGAAAGCGCTGAAGAACAAACGCCTGCCAAATAAGTAATCATTTTTTGCCTCGATAGAATTTTGCAGTGTTAACCGCAATTTAGCTGCATTTTGCAACTTGTTTCAATATAGCGTTTTGTACGCTTTTTTTCAACTTAAAACAGGCAGTTGGCAACCGTAAAAATGCTGTATAATTGTGTCATGGTTTACGAAAAAATTGTAAAAGCAAAATTTTTATGCCGCCCTAACCGCTTTGTGGCAAAGGTTTTAATTAAAAACGAAGCCGAAAGCGGCAGTTTTGAAAATAATTCAGGAAATTTAGCGGAAGAAACCGTGCACGTAAAAAATACCGGCAGATGCAGGGAACTTTTGCAAAGCGGCGTAACGGTTTATCTGGAAGATTTTATAAACAGTCCGCAGCTTGCCAGGCGCAAATACCGCTATTCGCTGGTTGCGGTGGAAAAACCAAACGACCTTGCATCGGGTAAAACAATTCTGGTAAATATGGACAGCCTTGCGCCAAACAAGGTTATAAACGAAGCCTTAAAAAGCGGCAGTCTTATTCTGCCCGGCTTAAAATCCCTTGCAAAAATTGTCCCGGAATGCCAGCACAAAGATTCGCGCTTTGATTTTTTTGTACAGGACGAAGCCGGGCAAAAAGCTTTTATAGAAGTTAAGGGCGTAACTTTAGAAAATAACGGGCACGCCACTTTTCCGGACGCACCGACCTTGCGCGGCATAAAGCATTTGAACGGCTTAAAAGAAAGCCTGAACGAAGGCTACAAAGCATACACAATTTTTGTGGTGCAAATGCATGGAATAATCGATTTTGCCCCGGATTACATCATTCACCCCGATTTTGCCGCCGCACTGAAACAGGCAAAAAACGCCGGCGTAGAAGTGCTGTGCTACGGCTGCACGGTAACGCCAGACACAATACAGCTGAATATTGAAGACAGAATACCGGTGCTGGTATAAAAAACATACTTATTGAAGAAAAAAGAAAGCCGTTATAACATTCATTTTTCCTTCAATAAGCAATAAAATTATTTCGTTTTATTTTGAAATTGATTAGTTCTTAAATATAAATCATATTCCCGCCTTACTGATTCATAAATCCCTTTTATAGCAGGAATTAATGCAATAACTAGAGCAATTATAGTTAGTACAAAAAAATCAAACAAAATGAAAATAACAGTAACAAATATAATTGCAGCAGTTATTGAAAAATACATAAAAAGTTCCTCTATGATTTTTTCCTCATCATTAAAAGCTTGATATAATACTTGATAAACCAATCCAAAAACAGAATATAACCAAAATCCAATAGAAACCAAATCTTCTGGAAAATTCCATAATTCAAATTTCACTATTCCTAATCCAATGCAAATAACGCTAATCCCAATATAAAAACATGAATTAACATTAAATAAAGGGGAAGTTTGAACAAAATAAGCAACAGCAATTGAAATTAAAAGAATTAATGGGACAAAGAGAAAACTAATTTCATACCATTTGTATAAAACAAAAAAAATAGCCACTCCTATACCAATACAAAGGAATGTTTGATATGTCATAAATTCTTTAAGTTTTTCCGACAAGGTAGGCTCAGGACGATAATCCATTTCATAATTATGATCATACATAGGGAAAACCTCTCTTATAATAATTGAATAAGCATTGATGATAATTTATCTGTTGCTTGATTCAGTATATCTAAAAGTTTTAATTTTAACTCCAATCTATTTGGGTCATCTGTATCAATCATTAATGCAGCTTCCAGTATTTTATCCAGACGTTTATTTTGCGCATCTATGGTCTGACGAACAATATCAGAACTTATCTCATATTTTTTTAGTTTCATCTCCAAATCTGCAATAAACATATCGCACTGTTTACTAAAAAAATACATTTCCTTACTAATTTCAGCAATACTTACACTTGCATCAACAATAGACTTGCATACATCGCCAGCAATTTTAACTGTATCAGAAGCAAAATCAAAAGCAGCACTTGCTACTTCTGCACCAGCTTGTGCTATAAGGGCATATGCCTGTGCTTCAGCTGCTCGTGCCTGGGCATCTGCCTGCGCAATTGCTCCATAATCATATATTTCCGAACAAGAATAATTAGGATTCATTAATTCGTTTGACATTTTTATCTCCTATTAACAGTAATTAATGATGCAGGTTCTTTTTCCGCCTTGCGGAATGTATCCTGAATTTTTTCATAATGTTCTTTGTACATACTGTCATATTCTTTAAAGCGCTTTGTAACAGGAAAAAAAGATACAATCCAAGGTGTTAACAAACAAAAGCCTATACATATCACAACAAAGCCAAATTTTTTTGAACCTGATGCAATATTAAGTGGAATATTGGCTGGAAGGAAATAAATTACTAGAACAAATACTGCAATAATCAATAAATATAAGAAAACATCAATAAATGTTACTTTTTTAGGCACTTTAGGATATTCAGTTTGCATTTTCTTATAATTTATATACAAAGGATTTTCTGATAAAGTCGAACAAGCTGAGTTAGGCAATTCATAACGAGTATGACAATTTCCCAAATAAACAAAGCCTTTATTATTATTTATGTCATATCCAATAACTTCAGAGTTCGTCTTGCTATCCATATTTATATATCGAGAAGCAATAAAAGGATCTTTTAATGCAACAACTAAATACAAAGGCATAACATCATTTTGTATACCAACAAGTGTTTTAGCAAGTTCCCATGAATTAACAATTTTATCAACATCATTAATAAACACAGGTGCTTCCAAAGAACCCTTTTCTTTATATTTTAACCATGCCTCAAACGTATCAACAAAATATTCTGCAAGTTTTTTTAAGTATTCTGTTTTAGCATATAAAAACAAAGAAAATCTAAATTCCTGCTCCCTTTTTTCTCTATTTATATCAGACAGAGAAACAGTTTTTTTCATTTCTTGTTCATACATTAACCTGTACCCAGGTTTATTTAAGGTTGGAATAACTGCTTTTATATTATCAATTTTTGCTTCAGCAACTTTATAACGTTCATCAGCAGCTTTATTAGCTTTAACTCCATAAACAACACTCGGTCCTAATCCAATTACACCGCCAACAGCACCTGCAACAACAGAGCCAGCAGCAGCAACAATACCTCCCGCAATACCACCTACAACGTTACCAAAAACTTTACCTATTTCACTACCAAAAGAAAGTGCACTGGTAAACTCACCAGCAGCATTACTAAAGGAGCTCGCTCCTTCCCACAAACTATTAATAACACCACCTGTAACGTTTCCAATTTTTTTCATAGTTGCTTCGTAGTGAGAATTTATTTCGTCCAGCATTTTTTCAAGACTTGCTAAATCAACAATATGTTCTTCTATTTCTTTAGGTAACGGAAAGCCTTCGAGACCAAAATATTTAATGGCATCTTCTACTTTCATATCTTTCACAATAGGAACATTTGTGTTTTGTGCTGTAGAAAATTCTTTATTTACTTCCATTTCAACTCCTTTCTATTACAGTGCCGGTGAATGACTGCCCTTTGCAAAACCATTAGGGTGCCGTGGACATGGCACATTCGTTAAAGACCTAATTGAAGAAAACTGCTGACCGCAAAACTTACAGGTATATTTTGCTTTTTCTGTACCCTGATAAAGTACGTGTTTGCCTTTGCAAAAACCTGCTGGATGTTTTGGGCACGGATTTGCAGTTAAACTTTGAACTGTGGAAAATTTTTGACCACAATATTCACAATAATAATTTGCCATTTATAGCTCCTTTATTTGTGGGTATTTATATTTTTTGCACACTAACATTTGCAAATATTAATTGCTTTTCTTTATAAATCACCATCAAAAAACTTGTTGCTTCGGAATTATTCATTTTAATTGATAATTAAATATAACAATAGGGTGGTTTACGCACAAAAATTCCGTGCGTTAACGCACAAAAATGCAAAATTGTGTAAAATTTCACGAAAAAAGTTTTTTTGTGTTACAATTACTTAAAAAAGAAGAAGCTTTATGAACAATAATCAAACTACAGACAGACCAGAATTACATTTTACGCCCCAAGCCGGCTGGATGAACGACCCCAACGGATTGATTTTTGCAGGCGGCGTTTACCATTTGTTTTATCAGCATTTTCCGCATGGAACAAAATGGGGACCGATGCACTGGGGGCACGCCACCAGCCGCGACCTTTTGCACTGGCAGCACCAGCAAATTGCCCTTTATCCAACGGAAGACGAATACATTTTTTCCGGCAGCGCAATTCTGGATGAAAAAAACGCGGCAGGCTTTGCAACGGCAGGCAGTGAAAAACCACCGATGATACTGTTTTACACAAGCCACAACCCAAAAACCGGCGAACAGACCCAAAGCCTTGCCTACAGTCTGGACTACGTAAATTTTACCAAATACCCGGGCAACCCGATAATTGAAAACTTTGCAGCCGCCCCAAGCTACAAAAAAGATTTCCGCGACCCGAAAGTTTTTGAAAATCCGATTTTGGGCGGCTGGACAATGGTGCTTGCCGCCGGCGACTGCATGGAATTTTATCATTCAGTTAATTTGCTGAACTGGCAGTTTACGGGCAAATACGCCATGCCGCTGGCAAGCCAGATTGACAGCAAAAGCTGCAACCAGATAATTTTTGAATGCCCGGACTGTTTCTGCATAGACGACAAATGGTTTTTAAGCGCAAGCCTTGTATTGCCCGGCAAAACTGAAGAAACCCACGCCATGCAGTATGTGGCAGGCTCTTTTGACGGCAAAACCTTTACGGCACAAATTGAAAACACCGAACAGACGCCCAAGCTTTTAGACCATGCAAACCAGAACTACGCGGCGGTAACTTTTGCAAACTGCCCAAAAACAATTATGCTTGGCTGGGGCGAAGACTGGAACCTTGCACGGCAAAACAATGCCGCCACATATTTTGGCAAAATGACCATCGCAAAAGAACTGGGCGCAGTTAAGATTGAAGACCAGTTTTTTATAAAGCAGACGCCTTTTATTCAAATTGAAGAAAACGAAGCCAGCCCGAACCTTTGGGAAAAACACATTATAATAGAAGAAAACCGTTCATTTTGCGCGCAAGGGCTGAAAATTGAAAACCGCGGCAGCTGCATTTTAATAAACCAAATGCAAATAAACCGCCCAATTTTTGACCAAACCGGCAAATTGAAGAATTGCAGCAATCCGGATATTTTTTCAAACTGCAAAAACAAAAACTGCCACGTGCAAATAATTTTTGACCACGGATATTACGAAATATTTGCCGACGGCGGGCTGATATGCTGTTCTTTTGAAGCATAACCGTGTACGCGGATGCAAAAAGATTTTATTTGCGTAACATCATGTTGAATTTGATAGCCTTCGGCGGCTGCGCACAGCACCTGTCATGCTGAACTTGTTTCAGCATCCAATTTTATCAAAAACAGATCCCGAAACAAGTTCGGGATGACACAATTTTTATAATTCGATGTTTGAAATCAAAAAGGCTTTGCTGACAGAACGACAGCAAAGCCTTTTTGTTTCATTTAAGCCTTAACAATAATTAAAACTCAATCTTGCTGCTGGCGCTTTCAAACGGTCCAATCATCGGGTTAATGGCACGCTCGTTGCCCCAGTAATCCTGATTAAACACAATCGGCGAACCATCCGGATTTTCGTACATTTCTTCCGGTTCAAATGCCATACCCAAAACTTTAGTAGAAATTGTCTGGGCGCTGTTTTTAGGCAGATAGTCGTAAACGTTAGTTTCAAGACTGTATTTGCCATTTTTTTCAACCAGCTCAAGCTTAATTTTGTGTTCGGTATCAACAAAAGCATCGCTTTCTTTGGTCATAGCCTTTGCGCCGTTAAAGAAAGCGTTGCCGCCTGCATAAACCGGCAGCGGATTGTAATAACGGTCACTCGGTTCAGAACCCATGCCGCAGTAACCTTCAAACTGCTTGTCCCATTCTTCAAAAGTCGGGTAACTTTCGTAAGGAACAGTGCCGCAAATAATGTTGTTATCAGACCATTCCTTGTTTGTGCAGTCGTCCATAAGTTTCTGCATGAACGGGCGGATAGGCTGCTGAATAAAGATATTGTTGTAGAAGCGGCAGTCACCGTGCAGAATTGTCATAAAGCCCATAATTTCGGTGCGGTGCGGCACGTGATACGGAGTATAGCGCGGCGATTTTTGAGTTAAAGCCCCGTTGTTTACACCGCAGCCAACAGCCGTAAAACTGCCGCCAATAAGGTTGTGCACAACCGCCACGCCCTGGGTAGCAAGCTTAATTGCATGGTCAGAAAGCAGAATATTGTTGTCAACCAAGGTAGGACCGTGACTAACTTCAATAAAAATGTCTTCGCCCAAGCCTACGCAATGTTCTTTTGTCAAATCATCAACTGCAAGACAGTTATGATGGAACAGGTTCTGGGTAACGCGCGTACCCTGTGCCTGCCAGTCAAGCCACAAGCCGCGGGTACAATGGTGAAAATGATTGCGGCGGATAATAACATCAATTGCAGCGTGCATTTTAATACCGCCAATTTCTGCACCGGCAAGATTCTGCTTGTTGTTGATATGGTGAATGTGGTTGTCTTCAATAATAGAAAAAACGCCGCCCAAATGACCAACAATGCCGGTCTGTCCGCAGTCGTGAATATCGCAGCGGCGGATAATGTGGCTGCCGATATTTTCTTTTGTCCAGCCTTCAATCTGTGCCTGACAGATATTGTCGCGCTCTGTCTGGGTACCGTCCTTGTATTTCCATTTCAGCCATTTATTGTCGTTGTTTGGCTGCTTGTATTTGCCCAAAGAAATGCCCGAACACTTAGAATGGCTTATTTCGCAATCTTCAATAACCCAGCCCTTAGACCAGTGCGGACCAACCATGCCTTCCTGATAGGCGGTTGGCGGTGCCCACTGGGTTGCAGCCTTGCAAACGGTAAAGCCGCTTAAAGTAATGTGCCCTACGCCTTCCTTTGAAGGATAGAAACAGTTTTCGCGTACGGAAATTTCTACATTTTCTTTATTTGGATCTTTGCCCTGAAAATTTGCATAAATTAAAGTTTCGTTTGTTTTTTCGTCCTGTTCAGTGTACCAGCAGTGCTTGCTGAATGCCTTATCCCAGGAAATATTCTGAAACTCAGGATTTTTAACGGCGTCCAAAGAAGTAACTTCGTACAAAGACTTGTCGTTCATAAAAACTTCGCCGGTATGCGCGCTGAAAAAAGCAATAAACCAGTCGCCGCTAACCATGGTTGTATAAGGATTGTAATCGCCGAAAACGCCGTTTGGAATGCGCGCAAGCCATACATCGCCGCCGATATTAGACCAGTTCTTTACAACTTCTGCGCCGGTAATAACAGCCTTGCGCATTTCTGCCGAACGGTAAACAATCTGCTTGTCTTCTGTACCGGCATTTTTTGGGTTAACATACTCGCGATAGGTACCCGGCATTACAAGAATTTCGTCACCAGCAACAGCAATATTTGCGGCTTCGCCAATTCTTTTAAATGGATAGTCTTTGGAACCATTTCCACTTCGTTTTGTGTTTGCATCAACATAATAAGTCATAAAAAAATTTTCACCTTCCCTCTTTGTAAAAACCGTTTTAAGTTTTGCCCAAGCCCGAACGGCAAAAACCGCCGGAAAAAAGCAAAAAGCCGCAGCAACAGTAAACATGCGGCATAAAAACAGTATAAAGCCATTTACGAAAGTTGTGAAAATTATTTTTCAATATTTTACAAAACAAAAATGCCGGGCAGGCGCGCCCAGACTGAACTTGTAAAAAGCCCAAAATATACGCCAGAGAGGCTTTTTTATGCTTACAGAATCATCATACCTCGCCGCAAGCAGCGCGGCATGATGTCCTTAACAAGTGGTTGCAGTCGGGGTTAAACCTTCGCACAAATAAAAATCTTTATAAGCACTTTACCCTCGCCTGCACTGTGCACTTCGCCCTGCAGCAAAGCCTTTTCTAAAAATGCAAGGTCTTTGCAGTCGGTAAGAACTTTGGGCGTGGTAATAAACGGCATATCGCCGCTGCATTCGCCGTTGTTTTCAACAAAAATATTAAAAACTTTGCCGGCTTTATCCGTGCCCTGCAAAATATACCGTGCAGAAAGACTGCGCTTTTGCCCCTTGTATTCAACCTGAGTATCAACACCGCCGGGCAATACCACGCCGCTGCCATATTCACTTGTAAAATTACCGTGGAACAAAATCATTGTGGCTTCACCATTTTCGCCTTTAACCGTGTTAAAAGCATCAAGCAAAACTTCAATTTGCAAAACAAGTTTTCTATTCATTCACCTTACCCTTTTTAATGCCCAAAAGCACAAAGCGCACAAAAGGCACTTTGCTTACAGCCATTGTAAACAGCAAACTGGCACCAAGACTAAACACAAACCCCAGACAATAACAGGCAAGCAGCGGCAAATTATGCTGAAGCATGAACCAGATTGCAATAACTAAAAAACTGCAATGGAATACGTAAACACCAAAGCTGTATTTTTTGCAGAACAAATTAAAAGCTGTCTGCCGGTTAAAAAACTTGCAGCCAATCGCCAGCGCCGCAAGAACGCCTGAAAACGCATAAACATTATACAGCAGCTGCACCATAACCGCAGGCTTTGCATAAAACCCATTTCTGTATTTTGCAAAATAAACAAAAAAGAACGCAATGCAAAGCGCCAAAATCGGCAGCCAGAATTTTGCAAGAACATCAATAACTTTCTGGCGGCTAAATACAAAATAACCGCAGGCAAAGCAAAAACCGTAAATGCCAAAACGGTAAACCGTAACAACCGGCACATTAAGAATTTTGGAACACAGCCAGAATCCGGCAAAAACAAACGCCATCAAAAGCAGGAACACCGGGCTTTCCGCAGCTTTATCAACCCAGTTCCAGACTTTCTGCTGTATTTTCTGCACCAAAGGATAAAACAAAGCCAGAACAGCGCAAAAGAAAAACAAAATCTGACAAAACCATAGCGCACCCGTTCCAGAAAGTACGTCAATAAAAAAAACTACCAGAGCCGGAATCTGGCTTACATCCGCCATGGCGTTTTTGCGCAAAATGGCGCCGCTTATCCAGCCAATTGCAAGCACGCCCAGCGTAGAAGGCACCAGAAGCTTGTGCAGACGGTTCTTTACAAAAGCTTTTTTGCCCCGCTTTTCAAGGCTGAACACGGCGCTTATACCGGCAATTACAAACATCAGCGCCATAAACCACGGATAAACCGCATACTGAAAAACCAGCGCAAAATCTGTTTTTCCAACGACATAGTCCGGGTGCACAAAAAGCGCCGTGTAAGGGGCTTCTATATTAGCCCAGTAATAAAAAACATGATGCACAACCACGATGAAAATAACAAAAGAACGCAGATTATCCAGATAAGCCCTGCGTTCGGGTTGACCTGATTTTTCAGAAGAAACATAAGAAGAACTCATTCCCTTTTCCCTCCATTTAAAAGCATTTCAAGCCATTCAGCTTTTATAACCGCAATCCCGGAAGCTTCGTCGCCAAGCACAATTAAACTGTCTCCGCTTTTTATATTGAAAATTTCACGCGCTTCTTTTGGAATGACAATCTGACCGCGGTCGCCAACCTTTACAGTGCCGAAAATATGCTTGCCCTTTGGCGGCATGCCAAAACCGGCTTGTTTTTCGTCAAAATAAATTAAATCGTCAATTCTAACGCCAAACAAATCCGCCAGAACACGGCAGTTTTCAATATCCGGCATAGTTTCGCCGCTTTCCCACTTGCTTACAGTCTGGCGGCTAACCCCAACCTTTGCAGCCAGTTCTTCCTGACTGAACCTGTGCAAAGTACGAAGTTTAACAATATTCATACAAATATGATTATTCATACCTACAGTATAAATGAAAAAAAAGCCTTGTCTACAAACCAAACTTTACAAAACCTGTTAACCTTAGTTGCGCACAA
>JAKSTR010000072.1 GCA_024402495.1 Treponemataceae bacterium | reverse complement strand
CTTCCGCAAAATGCGGAAAGGCGTTTTTAAAAGTTGCTTTCCGCAAAATGCGGAAACTTGCTGCTGAAGGGCGCGGGACTTTGCAGAATATGGAAAAACTGCTGCTAGTGCCGGGTTTGGCACAAATAGCGGCAAAAAAGGCAGTTATCGCGGGTTTTGCCTTTGCCCGGAAACTGATGACCTGATTTCTGCATTTTTTGCGCGGTTTTTAAAAGCCCGGTTTTGTAAACGGTTTTCAAAAAGCCGTTTTTTAGCGAAGCTTCACCTGCGATTTTTATCTGTTCGTAATTCATCTGGTTCAAGTTGCCCAAAATCAAACTGCTTTCTTCGTTTGCATAGCCGCAGCAGGCTGCAACATCGCCGTTTGCGTGCACGTAATACACGTTGCCCGGACCTGCGCAAAAATCTTCGGCAAACCATTCTTCGCTTTGCCAGTTTTCCGGGTTCAGCGGGTTTTCGTCAATAAAGGCAATTTTTTCAATTGAAATTGAATCAAATTCGCTGCCGTCGTCAAAACCGGTTTCAAGTTTTTCGCCGTATCGCAGTTCAATTGGAAAAACGGTGGAAGTTTCTTTCTGCTGCCCGGCAGCATCCTGTGCAAAAACTGGCGTAGTGCCCAAAAAATCCGAAAGTTCTTTTAAAAGAGCCAGAGTTTTATTATTTTCTTCTATTGTATGCTGTGCGTTTTGGCTGTTTTGGGCGTTTTTGTAAACCAGCACAAGGCTGACCATATTACGGTTCTGCCAGATTTCTTCAACGCATTTTATAAAAACCGCCGCCTTTTTGCTGTTTTCACCGTGAAAAACATCAAAACTTACGCCAAAAGTGCCGTCAAAACCGGCGGCGTAAAGATTTTGCAGGGTATTTTTTAATTCTTCTTCGGTATGCCACCAGACTGCGTTTGTCATAAGCCGGTCAAAAATGCAGTCGTTTTCAACTGCGGCTTTCACAATCTGGCACAAAAAACCGGCGTTCAAAAAAGGTTCGCCGCCGGAAAAACCCACCCGACTGATTTTATCGCCTGCCGCATCGCGCAAAAAGCTTTCGGCTTTTTCTTCATTCAGTTTCTGGGCGTTGTTTGGCACAAAGCAGTGGGCGCAGCGCAAATTGCACGCCTGTGTCGGCACAAAAATAATTTCTTCCGGGCAAAAGTGGTTTGAAGATTTAAAAAACATGGTTCATTTTATTCTTTTAAACCGCGGAGTGTAAAGCTCAATTAAAAGCCCCGGCGCGGTAAAAAAAAAGACCAGTTTTGCCGAAAATTAAGTGAACCTAACAAAACTAAAGGCAAACTTGTGAAATTTGAGAAAAATCGGAAACAGCATATACAATTTTTTATAGCCGCCGCGGCGTTTTTTTGTGCATTTTCGTTTTTTTCTTGCGGAATGACAGATTCTGCAACGCGCAAAAAGAACAAAAAGGAACTTGCCGACCCGATGGTTGTGCCTTATAACGAAGCTTCGCAGAATGCGGCGGAAACTGCGCAGGGCGGCGAGCTGACTTTGCTTGCTCACGCCGGACAGGGCACAAATGCGAATATTGTAAATGCAAGTTTTATTGCCGTTGGCGACAATCTTATTCACGAGCCGATTTACTTGCAGGCGGCAAACCGGGCGCGTACCGCCGCAAAAGAAGCAGAAAATGCCAAGAAAGACGCTTTCTGGCAAAGCTTGCAGAATGCTGAAAGTGAAAACAATCCGCCGCCAAATGCAGAAAGCGCGGCAACTGCAAAAAACGAAGGAAATACCGCAAATGCAGAAAATGCCGGAAGTGCCGGTGCAAAAATCAGCCGGGCTTTTGAACAGACCGCGGAACTTTTTGCCAGAAATCAGCCGGTATACGATTTTTATGATGCGTACAAATATATAGTGCCTTTTGCCGCGTCTGCCGATTTTGCCTTTATCAATCAGGAAACTTTAATCACTTCAACTTTTTCGCCTTCAACTTACCCGCGCTTTGCTTCGCCTGCGGACTTGGGCGATTTTTTGCTAGACGCGGGATTCAATATTTTTTCTGTTGCAAACAACCACATGCTTGATAAAGGCGATCAGGGCTTAAAGGACAGTCTTGCTTACTGGCAAAGCCGGGAAGATTTTGCGGATTTTGTTGTAAGCGGTGCGTTTTTGGGCGACGAAGACCGGCTGAAAGTGCGTTTTATTGAAAGGAACGGTATAAAAATTGCGTTTGTTGCAATTTGCGATTCGCTGAACGGGCTTACGCTGGAACCCGGTTCGCCGCTGCGTTTGCTTCGCATAAGCGATGAGAATTTAATAGAAGAATATTTGCTGAAAGCCCGCGCCGAAGCTGATTTTGTGGTGGTTTCGGTGCATTGGGGCAGCGAATACGAAACTGAACCTGATGAAACCCAGCGCAGTTTGGCGCGTAAAATGGCGGACTGGGGCGCAGATGTGATAATTGGTACTCATCCGCATGTTTTGCAAACTGTTGAAGAACTTGACGCGGCTGACGGGCGTAAAACTTTGGTGGCTTATTCGCTGGGTAATTTAATTTCGGCACAAAGCGAAGGCATGCGCCTGATAGGTGCGCTTTTGTCTTTTAATTTGCAGAAAGATTTGCAGACTGGCATTACCAATTACAGCGATCCGGCGATTATTCCGCTTGTTACGCATTACAAGCGCGGTTTTGCTGAAATTGCGGTTTTCCCGCTTGATGAATATTCTCCGGTACAGGCGCGTGAACACGGCGTTAAGCGTTTTACCAGCAATTTTAACTACAATTATATTGTAAAAAGTGCACAAAGCATTATTCCGGAACAATATCTTAAACTGCCCGAAGCAGTTGTAGCACAGTCCAGCCGCCGCTTTGAACTGTGGATTGGGCGCTAGGCGCGTACTTTTCAATTAGTCTCTAATTTTAGTCTTTTTCTGTGTACGCGGCACTAGTTTTTGCTTGGCAAAAACTAGTGGGCTGGCTTGTGCTTTTCAATTAGTCTCTAATTTTAGTCTTTATCTGTGCACAAGGCACTAGTTTTTTGCTAGGCAAAAACTAGTGGTCTTTTTTGGTGGGGCTGGCTTGTGCTTTTTTATTTGCACAAACTTCGAGTTTCTGATATTTGTCATTCCGAACTTGTTTCGGAATCTGCTTTTGGTAATAAATCGGATGCTGTGCACAGTCGCCGAAGGCTAACAAGTTCAGCATGACTTTCTTTTGCTGCTTGCTTTAACTCTAACTATTGCTAGTGTATGCAAAAGCCCCCAGTTTTTATAAAAGTTTGAAAGTGCTTTTATTTTGATATGTTTATTCTGTCATACTGAACTTATTTCTGCTGGTTTATTCGTGCGGCGCTGATTTTCAGTATTTTCTAGGCTTCGGTCTGGAGCCATTCGTTCAGATATTCAAGCATGAACTGCTGGATGTTGTTGAAATATTTTTTCTGAAAATCGCAGGCTTTTTTGCCCAGATACCTGAAGTGCCAGCATTCCCAGCGGTAGCCGGTTACGTCTTCGTAGCCTTTGGGAAAAGACAGCGACCAGCCGAAGCGTGCAGCATTCCGGTAAACCCATTGACCCATCTCGGTTCTGTCAAAATCGTCGCTGATAGAACCAAAATCGATGGCGGTGCCCAGCTGGTGCTGGCTTGTTCCCGGCCGGGCGCTTTCGCGTTCTGCTTCTTCAAGCCCGTCAACCTTAACCCAATAGTTAAAAAGATTGTCCTGATATGCGTAAGAACGGTAAACCGAACTTACCAGCAGCGTAATTCCGTCGTTTTGGGCGGCTTTTGCCATTTGCTTTAAGGCTTCGTAAGCTTCGCGCCTTATGTACATTCCGTTTTTGTTGAGAAAAAACAAATCATTTTTTTCAAGCAGAACAAGATCTGCCGGCTCGTAGTTTTTGGAAGCCTTATGGGTTTTGTCAATCAAAAAATAAATGCTCTGGTCGTTCGGATTGAACTTTTTTTCTTCGGCAAGCACTTCAAGCAAATCGCTTACAAACTCAGCCCGGTCTGCAATGACAACTTCGTTTTTAAACCGTTCGCTCATCGCGCTGTAAACACGGTCTGCTTTTTCTAAATCGCCGGCAAAAACTGCAAATGCCGCAAGGTACAAACCAAAAACTGCAAAAAATTTCTTCATTCAGAACCACCTGTTCAAATTTAATTTTCAGTTACTTTAAAATAGCATTTTATATTCCAGTTGAAAAGCGTGCCCGTAATTGCTAAAATGCAAAATTATGAATTCTACTAAACGAACCGTCACTTGCGGTGAATTGTGCAAGGCTGACGTTGGAAAAACAGTTGTATTAAATGGTTGGGTTAGCCGCGCCCGTGATTTAGGCGGACTTACCTTTATTATGCTTCGCGACCGTTACGGCATTACTCAGGTTATGGTTGGCGATAAGGCAAGTGACGAAGTTAAAAAAATTGCTTCGTCGTTAAAAAGCGAATATTGTATTGCAGTTGAAGGCGTAGTTGCAGCCCGCGCTGATAAAGATGTTAATAAAAATATGGCAACCGGCGAAGTTGAACTTGAAGCAACCGATATTGAAATCTTCACAACTTCTCAGGAACTGCCTTTTAGTATTGAAGAAGTACGCCAGAAAGACGGTACAGTGGTTTTGCCAAACGAAGATTTGCGCTTAAAATACCGCTACCTTGACCTTCGCCGCGACCCGATGCAGAAAAATATTATTCTGCGCAGCCAGGTTACTTTTGCAACACGCGAATACTTAACTTCAAAAGGCTTTCTGGAAATTGAAACACCAACTTTCATCAAGTCTACGCCGGAAGGTGCCCGCGACTACCTGGTACCAAGCCGCGTTCATCCGGGAAAATTCTATTCGTTGCCGCAGTCACCGCAGCTTTACAAGCAGCTTTTAATGGTTTCTGGTTTTGATAAATATTTCCAGATTGCACGCTGTTACCGCGATGAAGACGCACGCGGCGACCGCCAGCCTGAATTTACCCAGATTGATATGGAAATGTCATTCACAAACCGCGAAGAAGTGCTTGCCACTACCGAAGGTATGATGCAGTACATTTTCAAAAAGACAATGAACTACGATTTGCCTGCAACTTTTGACCGCATTACATGGGAAGACGCTTTTGACCTTTACGGCAGCGACAAACCGGATTTGCGTTTTGACCTTAAAATGCAGGACGCAGCCTTTATGGCAGATTTAAGCGATTTTGCCGCATTCAAAGCCGGTGCTGCAAAAGCAAGCAAAGAATTCCCGCGCCACGAAAGAAGCGGATGCAAAGCTTTGGTTGTAAAAAATGTTGCAGACAAATACAGCCGCAAAATGGTAGAACAGCTTGAAGCCGTTGCAAAGACATACAAGGCAAAAGGTCTTGCATGGATGAAAGTAAATGCTGAAGGTAATTTTGAAGGCGGAATCAGCAAATTCTATGCAGGCAAAGAAGCTGAAATTTGCAGCAAGCTTGGTGCTGAAAAAAACGACCTTCTGCTTTTTGTAAGCGATGAAAAATGGCAGCTTGCCTGCGTTGCTCTTGGTGCCGTACGCAAGCAGCTTGGCAAAGACTTAAACCTTTTCAATCCTGCCGACGAATTCCATTTTGCATGGATTATTGACTTTCCGTATTTTGCATGGAACGAAGACGAAAAACACTGGGAAACAGAACACCACATGTTTACTCTTCCGCAGAAAAAATACTGGGATACTTTGGAATCAAATCCGGGCGAAGTAAAAGGCGACCTTTACGACCTTGTTCTTAACGGCTACGAACTTGCTTCCGGATCTATGCGTATTAACGATCCGGCATTGCAGGAACGCATTTTTGAAATTGTTGGTTATAGCCGCGAACGTGCTGAAAAAGCATTCGGCTTCCTGGTAACTGCATTCAAATACGGCGCACCGCCACACGGTGGTATTGCACCTGGGCTTGACCGCCTCATCATGCTTATGCGCCACGAAGAATCAATTCACGAAGTAATTGCATTCCCGAAAAACAACCTTGCAGCATCTCCAATGGACGAATGTCCGTCTGAAGTTGACGAAGCCCAGCTTAGAGATTTGCACATCAGTTGTTATGGTGTTGAATAATAAAAAAATACTGAATTGCTAAAAAAAGGCGGTGCTTCTAAACGGAGTGCCGCCTTTTTTGTTTATTAAGCCTGAAAGTTGCAGTTTTTTTATATATTTTTCAAACTCTATATTCGGGCTAAGTAAAAAAACTGGCTGTATTTTGCCGCGGCAGCTGAAAATCTGAAAGATTGAAAAGTCTTTATTTTATGAAAAAGGCAAAAAAAATAGCCGAAACACCCTTTATGTCTCGGCTTATATCTTATCTTATTTAGAAAGGTTCTAATTTACTTAAACAATAACTACAGAATTGTCTGTGTTAGAAAATGGTGCCGGAATGTATTTATCAGCATTCCAGTCGTTTTCCCACTTTTTACCGTCAAGCAAATAACGGAACTGATATTCGTTTCCAGCTTCAAGAGTTAATGTTACCGAAAAACTACCGTCTTTATTTTTTTTCATTGGTGTGTCAAGGCTGCTCCAACTGTTAAAATCCCCTGCCAACCAAACATTTGCTGCACCGTTTGCAGCTTCTGCAGAAAGTTCAAATGTAACTTTGCACTTCTTCTGTGTTTTCAAATAATTTTTGTATAAGGCCATACTTTCTCCAAATAAGACTCTACAAGGTTTCACAAACTCTAAGTATTGAGCTTGTCACTAATTATGTTAATCATTATAGTATAAAACATCGGTTTTGTGAAGTAATTAACGTGTTGGACTGGTTTTCTTCCAATGTTAATCCCAAAAAAAAGCAAAAATTGAACAATTTTACAAAGTTTTTCAATTTTTCTTACAACCTCAAACAAAACCAGGGAGTTTTTATGAGTAAAGGCAAATATCTTTTTACCTCGGAATCTGTTGGTGAAGGTCACCCGGACAAATTGTGTGACCAGATTTCTGATGCAGTGCTTGACGCCTGTCTTCGCGATGACCCGGAAAGTCACGTAGCGTGTGAAACATTCGCTTCTACAGCATTGGTAATGGTTGGCGGCGAAATTACAACCAATACTTACGTTGACGTTCAGTCTATTGCACGCAAAATTGCCGGCGAAATTGGCTATACAAACAGCGATTACGGCTTGGACTGCAATTCTATGGCAGTTTTGAACATGATTCACTCGCAGTCGCCTGACATTAACCAGGGCGTTGTTGGTACCGGCTTAAAAGAATTTGAAGGACAGCAGGGTGCCGGCGATCAGGGCATGATGTTTGGTTTTGCTTGTTCAGAAACTCCGGAACTTATGCCTGCGCCTATTATGTATTCGCATAACATTTTGCGCAAAGCAACCGAACTGCGCAAAAACGGTACAATCAACTGGCTGCGCCCGGATGCAAAAAGCCAGGTAACAATTGAATACGACGGTCACAAACCGGTACGCATTGATACTGTTGTTGTTTCGCACCAGCACCATCCGGAAGTTGGCTACGACGAAATTAAAGATACTGTCATTAACAAAATCATTATGCCGGTTCTGGAACCGACAGGACTTGTTGATAAATCTACCAAATTTTACATTAACCCGACCGGACGCTTTGTAGTAGGCGGACCATTTGGCGATACCGGCTTAACCGGCCGCAAGATTATCGTAGACACTTACGGCGGAATGGGTCGCCACGGCGGCGGCGCATTCAGCGGCAAAGACCCTTCTAAAGTAGACCGTTCGGCAGCCTACATGGCACGCTACATTGCAAAACACGTTGTAGCCGCCGGTTTTGCAGAACGCTGCGAAGTTCAGCTTGCTTATGCAATCGGTGTTCCGTATCCGGTTTCTGTAATGGTTGATACATTCGGTACAGGCAAAGTTGACGAAGCAGCAATTTCTAAAGCAGTAACCGAAGTTTTTGACTGTTCTCCGGCTGGAATTATTAAGACTTTGGATTTGAAGAAACCTGTTTATCAGGCAACGGCTGCTTATGGTCACTTTGGCCGCAGCGAATTTGCATGGGAAAAACTGAACAAGCTGGAAGAACTTAAAAAAGCCATTAAATAGTTTGTAAATTTCCGCAATATAAAAGCCCCGAAACGAAAGTTCCGGGGCTTTTTACAAATAAAATTACTTTTTTAAGACAGGGAACATCACAGCAGAAATAGCAGTATCTTGCCACTTCTCACCTGGATATGTTTCTTTGATTGTAATGCGAAATTTTGTTACTGGTTCAGCAAATTGTACTGTTTTAAAATATACAAAATCTTCAAAATGAACATTCTGTTTTATTTCTTTGCAAATTTCTGTCCAGCCTGTAAATTTTGCTTCTTTTATTCGGCTGTTTGCCTTGTATAAATGCATTCTGTTTCCGTCTACAAAACCATTTAGAATATATGTTATGGATTGTGGAGAAGATAAATCAAATTCTATCCATTCTCCTATTCCACTATCTTTTGCATTCTCTACCCAAGGGAAACAATAAGGGTTGATTATATCTTGAGTCCATTCAGAATTACGTATTATATACCAATCTAAACCGACCTCTGAATAATCAAAGTCTATTCCATAGTTATACTCAACTAATTGAATACTAGAATCTGACACAAACTGTTCTTTCAACTCAGTTTGCCAATCAACACCAAATGCTGATAGCAAAACGAACATCGAAAGAATTATAATCGCTAGTAGCTTTTTTTCATAAAATATCTTCTTCCAGGACTATAAATAGGTTCTATTGAATTTCTTTTATTTTTTACTATAGTTTTTACATCATAAGAAAAGGAAACATTATTCATTAGCCAACTGTTGGTTGCATTTAAAATAGTATGGCGACCCTTGAAAAAAAAATTCGGGTCGCCATACAAAAATAAACGTAATTAGGAGCTCAATAGTGCTTATATTCTAAAGCTGCCTACATTTTCTTCAATTTCTTTAATATTGTGGTTAAGCTCGGTGTTTGTGGACTCCAAAGCTTCTGTAGACGCTTTCATCTGTTCAACGCACGTTCCGATGCTTGCAAATTCTTCCTTCATAACACGGTTGGCTTCTTCCAAAGCACTTACTGTCTGAAGAATGACGTTTGAGCCGTTACTCATTTCATTTGAAGCGCTGCGAACTTCTGAAGTTGTGTGATTCATATCACTTAAAGCTTCAAGTACCTGCTTTGAACCTTCTTGCTGTTCGTTCATTGCGCTTGAGATGTTTTCTACCAGCTGATAAGTTGTATCAATTTCATTTCCAACCACATTAAATGCTTCTGTTGAAAGCGAAGCTTCTTGTACAAGATTACCAATCTGTGATGCAACATCTTTAAGTTCGTCGCCAATCTTTTTAGACTGCACTGCCGAATCTTCTGCCAGCTTTCGGATTTCGTCAGCAACAACTGCAAAGCCCATACCTGCATTGCCTGCATGTGCCGCTTCAATAGCTGCGTTCATAGCCAGCAAGTTTGTTTGCGAAGCAATATTTTGAATAATTTTATTTGCTTCCATAAGAGCTGTTGAACTTTCAACAACATTTTCAAGAAGTTTGTTTACATTTTCGTTTTTGCTGATACCAACCTTTGTTGTAGAAGAAAGGTTGTTGAATGCTTCAGACATATGCTGCACAGATTTTGTAACAGCACTAATATTGCCAAGCATCTCTTCAATAGATGCGGATGCTTCTGTAATTGCTGCGCCCTGTGCTTCAACCATTTTATTCAAGGAATCGATGTTTGATGAAATTTGGGCTGCAGCTGAAGAAGTTGATTCAACAGACTTTTGCTGAACTTCAGATGCGTTATTCACATTGTTCATTTCTTCAACAATAGAAGAAAGAGAGGCTTTACTTTGATTAACGTTTTCGTTCAACAGTTTGTAGTTTTCTGCAACCTTATTTTTTGAATTGTTGATAGACTTTACAGTTGCGTGAATTACATCAATAAAGCTGTTGCAAGAAGACATAATATCCGTGATGGCGTCTTTTCTGTTTACAGGAAGACGCTTTGTTAAGTCCTTATCACCGTTAACAAGGTCGTCCATATTCTTTTTTACGTTGCCTGCATAATTAATCAGTTTATTAAGCATTATAATAATAAGAACTGTGAGAATTATTGCTGTAGGAATTAAAACCGCTGCAAGAATATTTGCTACTAATGTGATAAGACTATTTACTTCCACGTATTGGATAGATGTAGTGATTTCAAAAGTTTTATTTTGAACCTGCAAATCGCTTTTGTAGTATCTGTATTTTGTTAAATTTTCAATTGGTTCGCCAACAACCGCATTACCAGAAACAGAATCTACTATAAATACAGAACCTGTATTGAATAATGGAATATTCAGGTTGTTAAGGGCTTCAATAGAAAGGAATCCTACAAGTACGCCTGTTTCTTCTTTTCCCGTTTCAATATCATAATATTTGAAAGAAGTCATCAAAGGCATTGCGAATACACCTGTATTTAATTTACGGGGATCTTCAATAAAGTATTTTTCACCTTTGCGATGTGCCAAATAATATTCTTTGTCCGAAATGTCAGATGTTGCGTTGTAGCATAGTTCCATGGCATTTTCTTTACCATTTGATTGGGTATTGTATGTACCAGGGTGCTGGGATACTTCTCTGTCCCAGGCAATCATCATATATTCAAAACCTTCCGGAATTGGTTTTGAGATTAAGTAACTTAAAATCTGTTCTTGATAGTCCTCAGATTCATCCATAATAGAACCAAGATACATATCAACCGCATTCATTTTGCCGTTAAACCAGTCTTTAACATTATTTGAAATAATGTTGTTTGTTACCTGCATTGACTGGTTGTAAACCATGTTAACAGGTTTTTTTGAGAAGGTCATTGTCAGGTTTAATGCAATAAGGAATACTGCGATTGTACCAATGAAAGACGCTGACCCATAACGTAAAAGTAAGTTTGCTTCCTTCATACTCTCTTCAGTTTGTTTGCGAGTGTTGTCGATTTTCAAAAATTGTCGAGTCATAATGCTTCCATTCTATATCAGAATCGCTAAATCAACAATTAAATATAATCGTTTACTCCAAAAAGAGTCCTGCATCTTTTTTTTAGATATTTTTCTTCACTGTGCGCGGGCTACGGCAGCACCGGATTTTATTATGTCCGTAAAGTAATCCCAGTACCATAAGCGCGCCAGTCACTGCACCACAAACTTCACCTTTGCGCATACCAGTTCCAAAATAGCTGCCAAGTTTTATAGCCTGTTCTTCCGTAATTCCGCACTCATCGGCAAAGGATGCCAGCACCGACTGCGAACAATGTAATTACATCAGCTTCTGTAAGAGGATGAAATGGAACTGTATTACTTTCAGAATCCCAACGTGTTACAGACATATTGTTTTTGGAGCTGATGGGACTTGAACCCACTACCTTTTGAATGCCATTCAAACGCTCTAGCCAGGTGAGCTACAGCCCCATAATTGCAAGTCTAACAATAAGAAAGACTTGCGATATTAATTTATCAATTAATTCTAATTAACACAATTCATCAAAGACAACGCCACCTGTCCATTCCTTCCCTTGAAGGATAGTAAAAAACTTATCAGCTCCATCTTCTTTAAAACAAGAAGCATAAACCTTGTGAATATAACATCCTCGTTCAAATGTTACTTCAGTAATATGCCATTTTTTTATTGCATTAGGGTCGGCAGCTTTTGTTCGTACAATGAGTTCTCCATTATGAATAACAGCATCTTCAACAATTGATTGTGCATAGTCAGTTTTATAAAAAATCGTTCCTGTTTTTAATCGTTCCAGATAAGTTTCTAACGTATTATTTTCATTATTTTCTGGACAACTTGGATACTCTGCAAGAACTCTTAATCGTCTCGCATCTTGAACAGCATTATCAGTCTTAGAATAAAGCAAATTTTTATCTGCAAAATATCTTTTTTGATAAATCCATTCACCAATAGTTCCCCGCTTTCTTGTAGGAACTACATCAGAGTCTTTAGCCAATGCTAAAAGATTGTTATAACAGTTCATACTTTCTTCTTTGGAAACTGTTCTCATCCAACTCATATCCTGATTTTTTCCTAGACTTCTTAAAACACTTAAGTCTTGTAAAACATCATCAATCGGCATTCCAGTAAGTTTTTCTATTTTCTTACAAGTAATTGGATTAAGAATAATATTTTCAAGTTTAGTAACCCAGTGTAAATTTTCTGGTCTGTTATCCATCTTATTTGTATTAATGTGATCTACAACATGTTCTTTAGACGGTGCTTCTCCTATAAAAGCAGTAGCCACAATACGATGAACTCTCTCTCTTGCAATGAGCATATAACCATTTGATATATCCCGATTTCCAAAAGTCCAGATTTCATCTAATCTGCGTTTACGTTTATCCAATCTTGGATGTCGCATTACAGCACCATTATCTCGAACAGAATATGTTTCACCTTTATAAAGGCAAATCTTTTCAGTTTTGAAATCATCAATCATTTTATTCATAGATATTTAGTTTTTAGAATAAAATATTCTTAAAATACTGAGCTGTATCTGTATTGTAATGATTTCCAAAATCATTCAGTACAAGAAAATGAAACATCATGCAAAACATAGGATTGTGCTTTTCTTCAATAGAAAAATCAGTTCCCCCATCGACTAGCATGCGCTTATAGAAGAGTCTTATTCCATTTCTAATCATATTGCGACTTTGTTCATGAATAAGATTCTGGTTTTCTAAAGAATCAAAGAATTTTGTAATGAAGCAAGATGGGAATACTCTTCTTCTAAAAATTAAATATAAATTCTCAGTCGAAAATTCTTCACTTATCTGATCTTTTACCATAGATTCTTTAGGTAAGAGTTCTTCATCCAAAAATAGTTTAATATGTTTCCAAGTTGGTCTTTGATTTCCATTAAGCCATC
>JAKSTR010000071.1 GCA_024402495.1 Treponemataceae bacterium | reverse complement strand
CCGTCATTCCGAACTCGTTTCGGAATCCGATGCTTTTGCTGTTTGCTTTTTCTCTAACCATATCTTGGTATACGCAAAAGCCCCCAGTTTTTGCTTTGCAAAAAACTGGGACTATTTCAATGAAAGTTTAGATGTGACAAGGGCTGACAGATTGAAAAGTTTTTTTGTCATTCCGAACTCGTTTCGGAATCTGCGGCGGATTACTGCTGAAGGCTTATTTTTCCGGCGGTCATTTCAAATACGGTTTTGGCAAGGTCGTCGCGCAGGCTTTCTTTTATAACGCCCGCAATCTTTATGTTTTCTGAAAAATCTTCGCTTATGTTTTCGCAGCCAAACTTTGCCAGAAGAATTTTTATCTGGTCGTAAAAATTGTACGGCACAACAAGGCTGAAAGTTGTTTTTGCCACATATTCTTCAAAATTGCACAGCGCCAGAACTTCCTTTGCGCTGTCGCCGTAAGCCTTTACCAGACCGCCGGTACCCAAAAGCGTGCCGCCAAACCAGCGAGTAACAGTTACCATTATATTGGTACAGTCCCTGCCCTTCAACACTTCCAGAACCGGGCGCCCGGCAGTACCGCTCGGCTCGCCGTCGTCGGAACAGCCCAGAATCTCCGCATTAAGACCGCAGATAAAAGCGTGCACTACATGGGTCGCGTCAGCGTATTTCTGTTTCTGTTCTTTTAAAAGCTGCCGGGCTTGCGGCTGGTTTTCTATTACAAAAGCTTCAGCCAGAAACCGCGACTTTTTAATTTCCAGTTCCGCAGAACAATAATCTTGTAAAACTCTCATTTTGAAGTCATGTTTACAACGCCGTCCCATTCGTCCGGAACGCCGGTTGTCATTAATTTATGCGCTCTTTCCAAAAAAACGGCGGTTGGCGGATCGTCCGGCATAACCGTATAAACTTTTTCAAACTTCTTAATAGCGCCTGCAAAATCTTTTGCAAAATAAGTATCCAAAGCGTCGTGGAAAAGTTCAACGCCTTCAATAACGTTATCCGGCGTTTCTTTTTCCAGCCCGATGATGTTGTAAAGCTGAACCGGCGTATTGATGCCGACAACGCGTACACGATCAAGGCGGCGGCCGACAAAGCCCGGACCTGCCTTGTTGTACGAAGATTCCGAAGCAAGAATCCACGTGCCGTAAACTTTGTTAACGCCTTCAAGACGCGCCGCAAGGTTAACGTCGTTGCCCATAATCGTATAGTTCATTTTTGCTTCCGTACCCATGTTGCCAACAACCATCGGGCCGGAGTTAATGCCGATACGGGTCAGCAAGGCATTCGGAGCTTCGCCGCGGCTAAGCAGATATTCGTTAATGTCTTTTTCAGCCTGCTTCATTCGGATTGCACTCATAAGGGCGCAGCGGGCGTTTTCCGGGTTATCAACCGGCGCACCGTAAAAGGCAATAATCGCGTCTCCTTCAAATTTATCAATTGTACCTTTGTTTTCAAGAACAATGTCACTCATGCGCGAAAGGTAAACGTTAAGAATGTAAACCAGCTGGGTTGGCGTAACTTTTTCTGACAATGTAGAAAATTTCTGAACGTCGGTAAAGATTGCCGTAAGTTCCTTTTCCTGACCGCCAAGAGTAAGCTTTTTAGGGTCTTTAACGATTTCGTCAATAATGTCGCCGGAAAGGTAAGTAGAAAAAGCCTTGCGCAAAAAGTTCTTGTCTTTTTCCGAAAGCGCGAAACGCAGCAGCGTAATAAGAACAAACTGTGTAAAAAGCGCAAACAGAATTACAAAAGATTCAACGTAAACTGAAAGGAATGCAAAAATGCTGAACAAGGCGAGGAAAACAATTACAACAAACCAGATACCGGTTGCAAGGCGCGAGCCAAGTTTCTTTAAGCGGCGGAAAACCAGCGCAGAAATATAGCAAAGTCCGAGCATCAGAATATAGCTTACCCAGCGCGGAACAGGCGTAATGAACTGTTCCGTTACCAAAGTATTGAACAGGTTAACGTGAGTACCCATGTTTGCATAATGGTCTTCAAACGGCGTAATGCCAAAGTCGGTTGTACCGGTTGCGGTATTACCAAAAACGCAGAACGCGCCGTTATACAGGTTGAAAAGGCGGTCAAAGTTATCGTTATATGTTTTCAGGTCTTCGGCGAACGCATCAAAAAGACTTTTTATTTTTTTCTGTTCGTTTCTGTAAAGGCTTTCATCGTCGTGTGCCTTGCGCACCGAATCAAAAATGGCATAAATTTCTTCGTCTACGCCGCTGGTAAGCATCGCCATATCTTCAAAAAAAACTTTGCGCCGGACAAAATACGATTCAAAATCATCGTTTTCGCCATTCAGCAAACTTTCCTTAATATTGTCCAGTTCCTGATATTCCTGCTTCAGATATTCAGCAATCTGGTGGTAGCTTAAATAGCCCTGGCTTGTACGCAAACCAAGATTCAAGAAACTGTCCAGATGCCCGACCAGCGCTTTTTCTACTTTATCAATGAAGTACAGAAAGTATGCCGAATCCGCCTTAAAACTGTTTACAAAATCTTCGTGCACCCAGTTGATTAAAACATTGCCTTCGCTGTCTAACGGAATAACAATATCGTGGCGTTTGTCAGAATCGCTGCCAAAAGTTTTGGCATTTACCAGACGATATGCGTGTCTGGTGCGCACTATTTTTTCAGGCTGAATTTGTGCAAGAATCGGGGCAAGAACCAGCTGCGGCACATATTTTCCGTTGTATTCGGTAAAAAGCTGATACCGGCGGCGCTTGCCGTCTTTGTCTACCATTACGTTAGGAAAACCTGCGCCGGCGGAATTTTCAATAAGCTCCAGAATTGCAGGCCCGATGCCGTAAATACGCTTCTGTTCCTTGCGCCAGCGCTTGTAGTCGCGTTTTATAAAATCTTTAGGGTCGTATACATTTTCGTAAAGGCGGTTGTCGTAAACGTATTCAATTGAAGCCTTTGTTTTGTCGTTTGTGTTAACTTCAAAACAGTTAATCGTTAAATAGGCATTGCCGTAATAGCGCAAAGCCTGCGCAAAATAATTATCGTTGTCCCTAAAAACGTTTGCCGTAATTGATTTGTAAAAATTTTCCATTTGCGGCGTAAGATAATCGTTAATCTGCTGACCAACTTCGCCGGCGTATTCCAGCGGAATGTTTTTAGACGACAAAGCCTGTGCAAAATCGTCAATTGAACTTAAAACGTCGTTTTGAACCGACTTGTATTCTTTGGGCAGCTGTTCGTTAATATAATCCGGGTTAACGCCAAGCGAAGAAGCGTCCAGAAACTCAATATCGAACGTGGCGGTTTTTGCACCAACTTCCTTCAGGCGAATCATCATGTCGCCGGTAATGTCGCGGCTCCACGGAAAAACACCGATTTCGTCAAAGGCAACGTCGTCGATTAAAACCATCATTGCATCAGGATTTTGCTTGACATTCGGGCTAAGGCGCAGAAAAACGTCGTAAACGTTATATTCAAAATTGTCAAAAGAACCAAAAATGCCAAGCAAAAACATAACGGCACAAACCAATGCCGCCGAAACGTATTCCAGTTTTGAAACACAATAGTCAAAAAACTTTGTGCCCGCATCTTTGGTTTTGGTTAAACCGCTTTGTACGGCGGTTTGCACGGACAAAGCCCGGGTTTCGGTCTTTTTGCCTTTAGAACTCATAATTCCACATCTCCCTGTTCGTCAGTTTCATTATTTTCAGTTGTTTCTGTTTCGTTCAGTTGAAAAATTAAAGGGCTTCCGGTATTTTGCGCGGTTTCTTCGTGCAGGTTTTCTTCTGCACTTTCGGGCGCACCGTTTTGTTCAATTAAGAACTGGTTGTAAACCCCGGCGCAAAGAATAACGGTTTTTGTAAAAATTATATAAACCAGCACCGCGCCAAAAGGAATTGCAAGGGCTGCAAGACTGGAAAAGGTTTTCGATTTTATACCAAGAACCATAACCGCGGCACAAATCAAAATAAGGCACAAATCTTTTTTGCAGATTTTTACAAAGCCTTTGAAAAATATTCTGTAAGTGTTTTTAAATACGTCAGTTCCGCGTTTAATGCAGTTTTTTACCGGTTCGTCTGCAAAATCAAAAACAGTGAAAGGCGTAAAAACAAAAGGCAGGTACAGCAGAATTGATAAAATTATTGCGCCGTAAGAAACTGCCACTATAACGCCGGATATATCGTCCTGAGAAAGGGCAAAAGGGTCGGCATTTGGTGCTGCAACCATTAAAAATACAGAAGCAGCAAAGCACGAACCAAACAATATCAAAACAAAAGGCAGACTGGCGCGCAAAAGGCGCTTCAAATCCTTAAATCCGTAAAACAAATGTCCTATTACGCCGTACTGGCTGCGGGTAAAAAGCAGCATCAGCACGCAAAAGCCAAAAAACAACCCGAACGTAAAGACCAGAATTACCGCAAGCAGTGCAAAGGTCAGCAGACTGGAAACAGCTGAAAGCAGCATTACAAAACCGAATGCAATAATAAGGGAAAAATGCGAAACTATAAGCATTGTCATAACGGCAAAAAATATTTTCTGCCCGTTTTCTTTAATTACCTTCGTACAATTTTCTATAATTTCGTTTGTTATCACGTTTCAACCTACTTTTTTTTGCCGTTCAGTTTTTCCAGAGCGGCTGCCTGCTGTTTTTGGGCTTCTTTGCTGGCTTTTGTTTCTATTGTACCCAGCGGAGATTCTGCCGGGGCAATCGTGCCGGTTTTTACTGCCGAAACTTCGGTTTTGGTTTTAGCGGCGGCAGGTTTTGCGGCGGTTTTTACAGCCGAAGTTTTAGAAGCAGCCGAAGCTGTTTTTGCAGTTGCTTTGGCTTTTGCCACGCCTGCCGTACCGGCGCTGGTTTTTGTAGAGGCGGTTTTTGTACCGGCTGTCTTTGCAGAAGAAGCTGTATCCGCCCCGGAATCTTTTACGGTTTTTGCCTTGGCAGAAGCTGCGCTTTTTGATGCACCGGCTGTGCCTGCTTTTGCAGAAGCCGCCGCAGATACCGAAGCTTTTTTAACGGCAGTTTCGGCTTTTGGTTTTTCTGCTGTTTTTGGCGCGGCAGTTTTTCCTGTATTTTTTTCTTCTGCGCCATCAAAAAGGCTTCCCATAGATTCTGCACCGGCACTGCCCTGCACTTCTACACTTTCAACTTCTTTTGCCGCAAGACGCAGACCCAAAGTTTTTACGCCCTTTTCTTCAAAATCCTGGGCTTTAAAACTTTCCTTTAATATTTTAACACGCGGTCTTGCTTCGTAATGCAGGGTAAATTCAAACTTTTCCCTGAAGTCAACGTGCAAAAGTTCCGCGCCGTCCGGAATTATGAGATAGTCGCGGTTCATTATGTACTGTTCAACACGGCAGCGCTTAATAAACGCATATTTTGTAGCCGGGTCGCGGTAAATCAGCGTAAAAAGCACCTTGCTAAGCGAAGCCTTGTCCGCAAAACCGCAGTACCACAAGTTTTTGTCAACAAAGGCTTTCTGCGGCACATCAAAAACGGTGTAAACACCGCTTCGGCGCAATACAAAAATGCGGTCGTACGGGCTTACGCGCATAAGTTCGCGCCCGCTGTTAACGCCAATACCCAAATAGCCGGAATTATCGTCGTAGCGCAGCGGCGTATCGCGCCCAACCGCGTCTTTTACATCGATTTTGCCAAAAGTTGTAATCTGGGTCTGGCGTTCCAGAAGCTTTGGGTCAATGTAGCGCCGGTCATTTTTGGCATCAAGCTTAGAAAAATCTTCAACCTGCTTTAATATGTCGTCCAGATATTCAATGGCGCAGTCGGTAAGGTGCTTTAAGCGCCGGGCAATTTCCTTTAACCGGGCGTTAATTGCCTTAACCTGCTCTCGGTTTTTGTTAATGTCAAAAAGCGAAATGCGCCGGATAGGAATTTTTAACAGGCGCTCAACGTCTTCCTCGGTAATATCGCGGATGAGTTCTGCCTTAAACGGAACGAAACCGTCTTTTACAGCCTTGTTTACGGCTTCGGCGGTTTTCATTTCTTCAATTGCCTTGTAAATGCGTTCTTCAATAAAAATGCGTTCCAGCGTGCGCAGGTGCAAATCTTCCATTAAAGAACCGCGTTCAAACTCAAGTTCGTCTTTGATGATGCCGGTAAGTTTCTGCGCGTAATATTTAATGATTTCGGTGGCAGTCATGACCACCGGCATATTGTCTTTTATTACAAGCATCTGGCACGCAATGGATTTTTCGCAGTCGGTGCAGGCATAAAGGGCTTTTTCTACGTCCTTGGCATAAACGCCGCGGGGCAGCTTAATTTCAATTTCGCAGTGGTCGGTTGTAAAGTCTTCAACTGAATTGATTTTGATTTTGCCGTTTTTGTAGGCGTTGTCGATGGAATCAAGAAGTTCCTTTGAGTTTGTATCAACAGGCAGCTGGGTAATTACGATGCGCTTTTCGTCGCTCATGTCCAGCTTGGCGCGGGTAACGATTTTTCCGTTGCCGTCGTTGTAGTTGCTTACGTCAATCAAGCCGCCGGTAGGCACGTCCGGAAAAATCTGGAATTCTTCGCCTTTAAGCGCCTTAATTTCGGCTTCGATAACTTCCTTAAAGTTATATGGAAGAATTTTTGTAGACATACCTACGGCAATGCCTTCAGCACCGCCAAGCAGCGCCACCGGTATTTTTGCCCTGAAAACTACAGGTTCCTTGGAACGACCGTCGTAACTGGGAATATATTCCGTGATGTTTGGGTTGTATAAAAAATTTTTTGCCAGCGGGTGTACGCAGCATTCAATGTAACGGCTTGCAGAAGCACCGTCGCCGGTGAAAGGGTTGCCGAAGTTTCCCTGACGTTCGATAAAAATGCCTTTATTGGCAAGAACTACCAGCGCCGCGCCAATTGAAGCATCGCCGTGAGGATGGAATTTCATGCAGTCGCCCACAACCCCGGCTACTTTGTGCATGCGCCCGTCGTCAATCTGAAAAAGCGTATGCATGATGCGGCGCTGTACAGGTTTTAAGCCGTCTTCAAGGTCTGGTATGGCGCGGCTACGGATAACGTAACTTGCATATTCAATAAAGTTTTTGTCAAATAAGTTTTTTACAAATGCCATGTGGTTTCCTATCGTTAAACTTTCTAAACGTCAATGTCAGCGTTGCTAAGCAAATGTTCTTCTATAAAACGGCGCCTGTCCGGAGTGTTTTTGCCCATATAAAATGCTAAAAGCTGGGGCACGGTTTTAAGCTGACTTATTTCTACCGGCGTCAAGTGAATTGTTTCCGGCGCAATAAAATCCTTAAACTCGTTCGGGCTGATTTCACCCAAACCTTTAAATCGCGTGGTTTCGCAGGAAGCACCGAGCTTTTTCTGCGCCTTGTCGCGCTCGTCTTCGCTGTAGCAGTACAGGTTTTCTTTTTTGTTGCGAACCCTGAAAAGCGGCGTTTCAAGAATAAAAACCCTGCCGCTTGTAACAAGTTCTTCAAAATAGCCCAGAAAGAAAGTTAAAAGCAGATTGCGGATATGAAAACCGTCGTTATCGGCATCGGTTGCAATTACAATTTTAGAATATTTTAAGTTTTCTACGCTGTTTTCAATACCCAAAGCCATCATCAGCTGGTAAAGTTCGTCGTTTTTATAAATCTCGGACTGTTTGCGCCCGTACATGTTTTCGGGTTTGCCGCGCAGGCTGAAAATTGCCTGATAGTTTGCATCACGCGAATGGGTCATGGTGCCGGAAGCAGATTCACCCTCGGTGATAAAAATCATGCTTTCTTCGCCCTTTTTGCCGTCCTGCACGTGATACTTGCAGTCTTTAAGTTTTGGAATGCGTATGCTTATGCGCTTTGCGGCTTCCTTTGCTTCTTTTTTTACAGAATTGAGTTCAGTGCGGAGTTTTTCGTTTGCTTCAATTTTGGCAAGCAGCATTTTTGCCATGTCCGGGTTGCGCCGCAGATAATTGTCTACCGCAGCCTTGGTTTCCGGCACAATCCACGCGCGCACGTCCGTATTGCCAAGCTTGTTTTTGGTCTGGCTTTCAAAAACCGGCGCCTGAACTTTTACCGTAATTGCGGCGGTCATGCCTTCGCGCACGTCTTCGCTTTTGAATGTTTTCTGGTAAAAATCGTTTACGCCTTTCAAAAAGCCTTCTTTAAATGCCGAAAGGTGCGTACCGCCGTCGCTGGTGTACTGCCCGTTTACAAAAGAAAAATAGTTTTCGCCGTAGGCATTGGTGTGGGTAAAAGAAAATTCCAGCTGCTTGCCGCGGTAATAGCCAATCGGGTAAATCGAATCGCCTTCAATTTCGCGGTTCAACAGGTCTAAAAGCCCGTTCTGGCTAACATAAGGCTGACCGTTAAAATTAAGCGTCAGACCAGCGTTCAGATAGGCATAGTTCCAGATGCGTTTCTCCAGAAACTCCATGTTGAAACTGTATTCGCCAAATATTTCGGTATCAGGAATGAATTCTACATAAGTGCCGTCGGCTACTCCGGCTTTTACGCTGCCCTTTTTGTCGCTTTTTAAAACGCCGCGTTCAAAAACGGCTTCGGCACATTTGCCTTCGCGTACGGAAATTACTTTAAAATAAGAAGAAAGGGCGTTTACGGCTTTTGTACCAACGCCGTTCAAGCCAACGGAAAACTGAAAAACTTCGTCGTTGTATTTTGCGCCGGTATTTATTACCGAAACACATTCTACAATTTTGCCCAGCGGAATGCCGCGGCCGTAATCGCGCACTTTTACGCAGTTGTCTTTAACTTCAATGTCAATGCGCGTACCGTTGCCCATAATGAATTCGTCAACGGCGTTGTCGATTACTTCTTTTAATAATATGTAAATACCGTCGTTCTGGTTAGAACCGTCGCCGACGCGGCCAATATACATACCGCTTCGCAAACGTATGTGTTCAAGTGAACTTAATGTTTTGATTTTCGATTCGTCGTAGTTTGCTGTCTTTCCACCCATAGGGAACTAGTATAACACAGTTTTTTAATTTATTGGAATATACCGGCAGTTCTGTACTATTCGCGCCGCAGACATAAAAAAAACATTTTGCAGCGGCGCAAACAGCGTCATTTTACAATTTCGTATTTCCAGGTGATTATGCCGCCAAATTCCAGAATATTTTCGTAACCCATTTCCGCCAGTTTTTGTGCAGCAATTTTACTGCGTCTGCCGGAACGGCAATAAACCAGAACGGTCTGCTTTTTGTCGCCAAGTTCTTTTGGCGGAATATTCTGAATACTTTCCACCGGAATGCAAACCGCATCCGGTATGTGACCTTCGGCAAATTCTTCAAAAGTGCGCGCGTCAACAATTATAATATCGCTGCGCTGCTGCATAATCATTTTTGCCTGTTCCTGACTGATTTGCTTATACGTCATTTTGCCTCCGCTGCCGCGCGCCTGTCCCCACGCTAAAACCGGCGCAATCAAAAACAGAATGAAAATAATCTTAAAATGCTTTTGCATGGCTTCAATTATACCACACGTACACGGCACGGGCTTTTATTTTTTTTGCTTTTGGCGGACGTATTATGGTAATTTTTTAGCCGTTTTTTGCCAAAGCTTTGCACCGTTCAATTTTATGCGCCTTTGTGCACGTTTGCACGCCTTTGTGCGGCGGCGCTGGCTTGTTTACAAAAGCAATTTTTTTTATATTAAAACCATGGAACTTATAAAATTGATTTTCGCCGGCCTTGTTGTCGGCATTGCAAACGTTATTCCCGGTGTTTCCGGCGGAACGATGGCAGTTGTTTTTGGCGTTTACGACCGCCTGATTGGCGTAATTACGCTTAATGTAAAAAAGATTTTTTCTGAATGGAAGTTCTGGCTGCCTTTAGGCATTGGAATGGTATTGGGAATTCTGATTTTCAGCAAAGTTGTTACGTTTTTGTTTGAACATTACCCGGTTTACACAAGCTTTGTATTTACAGGAATTGTTGCAGGCAGCATACCGATGCTTTACAAACGCTGCTGCAAAACCGCCGGTTTAGCCGCAAATGCAGAAAATACGGAAAATTCTTCCGGCGCAAAACGTGCCAGATTTCCGGAACTGTCAGTTGTTTTGTGCATTCTGGTATTCTTTGCCTTTATGATGGTTTTAACATTCTTCAATACATCGGATTTGTCTGAAGGCGTAGTACAAAAAACACTGGATGCTGCCCTGATGACAAAACTCTTCATCGGCGGCGCAATTGCAGCAATCGCAATGATTATTCCGGGTATTTCGGGTTCATTCTTTATGCTGATTCTGGGTATTTACGCAACAATAATCGCCGCCGTTGCCGACTTGAACATTCTGCTTTTAGTTCCAATGGCTTTGGGCGTAATTGTCGGTCTTTTTGCCGGTGCCGGGCTGGTTCGCCTTTTAATGAAGAAAGTACCGTACCAAACATACGGCGGCATTTTAGGTCTGGTTGCCGGTTCTGTTTTTGCAGTATTGCCGTTTAAGGGCTTTGCAGAATTATGCGCAGCTCAGGGCGCCGCAATGCCTGCAATTATTTCGCTTTTGTGCATTGCCGCCGGTTTTTGCCTTGCATTCTTTCAAAAGGAAAACTAAGTAAAATATTTTATAAATTGAATAATAAATAGCCGCGTGCAGGCACAAAACGAAAAAGCGTTCGCCCTTCGGTCGTGACGATTTTTTTCGTTTTGTGCCTGTGCGCGGCTTCTTTTTTTTACATTCATTAAACCTTGTTTAATTTCTTTTCGCTTTACGTTGAAGGGGAAAGAAAAAAGGCTTATTAAATGTCATTCCGAATTTAGTTCGGAATCTGTGGTTGATGCTGAGACAAGCTCAGCATGACCAAATGATAAAAACTTTTCTTATGGCTTACTGCGCGGTCAGATATTTCTTTTTCCAGTTCTGGCGGTGGCGGCGGATATTCATTTCGGAAGATAAATCGGTGCTGTCCACGTCCAGATTAAAATCTCCGTCATTTGTAACGGTAAACGTGCAGTTTGTCCATTTTGTTTTTGGGCTTTGGGCACTGATTTGCCAGTAAGGCTTTAATATCTGAAAAATATTTTCCAGAGTTTTTTGCAGCTGCTGGCTGCTTACGCCCAAATTCAACAGTTCGTTGCAGTGAACAGGCTCTTCGCTGTCGTCAAAAAAAGTATAGAATGCACTTCTATAGGCTTTTTCCGTCATTTCGCTGTAAAAAAAGCACCTTACCCAGTTGGACGGTAAAATCTCGACAAGTTCGTTTGCAATATTTATAAACATTTCTTCCATAAATTTCCCTGCCCTTATATAATCGGCATTGCCGTAAAGCAATTTTGCATTTTACCATTTACGTTCAATAATTAAAAGCGGAAGGAAAAACCATGACAAAAATTCAGCAGGAACTTTTTGCGCTGCAAGATGAAAAATACCAGAGTTTTCAGGGAAAACTTGTACCGAATATTGATGCGCAGACAATTATCGGCGTGCGCGTGCCCCAGCTGCGAGCCCTTGCAAAGCAGCTTTACAGGCAAAAAGAAGACTATAATATAGGAGATTTTTTTACAAATTTACCACACGCCTATTACGAAGAAAACCTTTTGCATTCATTTTTAATTGAACAGATAAAAGATTTTGACGAATGTATGGCGCAATTTGAAAAATTTCTGCCGTTTATTGATAACTGGGCGGTTTGCGATACCTGCCACCCGAAAGTATTTAAAAAACACAGCGATGTAATTTTGCAAAAGGCAAAAGCCTGGGTAAAAGACAGCAAGCCTTACACAATCCGCTACGGCATAAGCTGCTTTATGTGCTATTTTTTAGACGAAAACTTTGATGCCGCCCATTTTGACCACGTTTGCGCCGTAACCAGCGACGAATATTACGTAAAAATGATGCAGGCGTGGTATTTTGCAACCGCCCTTGCAAAACAGTGGCAGGCGGCGGTGAAAATAATAGAAGAAAAGCGCCTCAGTCCGTGGGTTCACAATAAAACAATTCAAAAAGCCTGCGAAAGCTTCAGGGTAACAGACGAACACAAAACATATTTGCGCACCTTAAAGGTGTAACCGGCTTTGCAGGCATTCTGCATAAAAAGCCCTTTGGGCGCGTAAAAAAATAGACAAAAGGTGAAGATTTATGGACTTTCCAGTTCCAGCACATTTAAAAGAATATTTAATATTGGACGAAAGCGAACAAACTGAATTTGAAGTAAGCGGCAGCATTAAATGCACTTGCGGCGGTCACAATTTTGAAGTATTGAGCAGTAATAGAAGGCTGTTTGTAAAACTGCACTGCCATAAATGCGGCAACCAATTTGTGCTTTTTGATGCCGGTAAACACGGATGGAACGGCTTTGTGTGCAAAGACGACTACATAAACCGTGAAGAACCTTTGGAAAAATACCAATGTTCAAAATGCAGAAACGGTATTTTTAACATTAAACTCAATATAACATCACAGGGCAGGCAGGATTTTATTGACGAATGTGCAGGTTCTGATGATTCGTTTGCAGAAGACGAATGGGTTAATGCTTTTGAATGGATAAAAATCGGTTTAAATTGTTCAGGCTGCCAAAGCAAAGAAGCCGACTGGCTTGATGCGGAAACCATGTAAAACAGCAGAACCAGCAATTTTTTGAAAAAAGTAGAAATTTGTTAACAGCAAAAATTGGGTTCGGCACTATTAACATTTGTTAATTGGCAAAAAGTGTTCTTTTTGGGGCATTAACATTTGTTAATTGAAGGAAAAGAATTCTTTTTGAGTCGTTAACATTTGTGAATTGGTAAAAAAGAGTTCTTTTTGGGCTATTAACAAATGTTAATTGATGAAAAAGAATTCTTTTTGTGCCGTTAACATTTGTGAATTAGTAAAAAAGATGTCTTTTTGCGTTATTAACATTTGTTAATGACAAAAAAAGTTTTTGGCGGCATTAACAAATGTTAATA
>JAKSTR010000070.1 GCA_024402495.1 Treponemataceae bacterium | reverse complement strand
ACTTGGTAAATTCCATAAAACCAATTTAGCAAAAACCAAGTTTTTACGCAAACATGGTGAAAAAATTTTGACAATCCGCAGATTTTTGTCAAGGTGAGAAAATACGCCTACTTAACAAAATTAAAAAATTCGTTTAAAATCCTGTAGTTTTTATTATTTCAGCAAAAGGCAAAATATTTAGTTATGAATGTTATTCTTTTAAGCGGCGGTTCCGGCAAAAGGCTTTGGCCATTGTCAAACAACGTCCGTTCCAAACAGTTTATAAAAATTTTCAAAAATTCTAACGGCGAATACGAATCCATGCTGCAGCGCATGTACAAAGGCATAAAAGATGCCGATCCGGCTGCAAAAATTACGATAGCAACTTCAAAATCGCAAATCTCTTCTATTATAAATCAGCTTGGCGACAATGTACAAATCAGCAAGGAACCTTGCCGCAGGGATACTTTTCCGGCGATTGCGCTTGCCGCAGCTTTTTTGCATGATGTCGGCAACGTAAAAGAAACTGAACCCGTGGTTATTTGCCCTGTTGACCCGTATGTTGACAGTTCGTATTTTAAGGCTTTAAGCAAACTTTCTGACCTTGCAGAAGAAAATAAAGCCAATTTAACGCTTTTGGGCATGGAACCAACTTATCCAAGCGAAAAATACGGCTACATTATTCCGCAAAACAAAAATGACGTAAGCAAAGTTGAATGCTTCAAAGAAAAGCCGGATTTAAATACAGCAAAAGAATATATCAGCCGCGGTGCTTTGTGGAACGGCGGTATTTTTGCCTTCAAACTGGGCTACCTTTTGCAGAAATGCCACGAATTAATTGATTTTTCAGATTACAGTGACCTTTTTGACAAATACGAAACACTTGAAAAAATCAGTTTTGACTACGCCGTGGTAGAAAAAGAACCGAACATTCAGGTTCTGCGCTTTAACGGAAGCTGGAAAGATTTGGGAACATGGAATACCTTGACCGAAGCCATGGACGAAAACGTGCAGGGCAACGCAATTCTGGACACAACCTGCAAAAATGTTCACGTGGTAAACGAACTTGATGCACCTGTTATCTGCATGGGGCTTGAAAATGTCGTAATCAGCGCAAGCGTGCAGGGCATTCTGGTTGCAGACAAAAACCAGTCCAGCTATATGAAGCCTTTGGTTGATTCGCTTAAGGAAAGCGTGAGATTTGCAGAAAAATCCTGGGGCGAATACAAAGTTATCGATTCTACCGGCGAATCTTTGACGGTAAAAGTAACTTTGCGCGCCGGTCACAAAATGAATTATCACGCCCACCAGAACCGAAGCGAGATTTGGAATATTGTAAGCGGCGAAGGAAAGGTAATTCTTGACGGCGCAGAACAAAATGTAAGCGCCGGGGATATAGTAAAAATTCCTGTTTTGTGCAAACATACAATAATTGCAAAAAGCGATTTGCAAATTCTGGAAGTTCAGCTTGGTAAAGAAATTAGCGCCAGCGACAAAATAAAATACGAATTAAATTAAAAGGAAGACAATATGAAAAAAGCCTTGATTACAGGTGTTACAGGTCAAGACGGAAGCTATCTGGCAGAATTATTGCTTGAAAAAGGCTACGAAGTTCACGGTATTGTACGCCGCCTTTCTACCGAAAAGAGAGGACGCATCGCCCATATTGAAGGCAACAAAAATTTCTTTTTGCATTACGGCGATTTAAGCGATTCCATCAGCCTTGTAAAAATTGTAACCGAAGTTAAACCAGACGAAATTTACAACCTTGCGGCTCAAAGCCACGTTCAGGTTTCTTTTGACGTACCGGAATATACCGCCGACGTAGTTGCTACGGGCGTTCTCCGCGTGCTTGAAGCTGTCCGCATCGCAGGCATTGAAAAAACATGCCGTATTTATCAGGCTTCTACTTCTGAACTTTATGGAAAAGTTGAAGAAGTGCCGCAGCGCGAAACCACGCCGTTTCATCCGTACAGCCCGTATGCCGTTGCTAAACAGTACGGCTTTTGGATTGTTAAAGAATACCGCGAAGCATACAATATGTACTGCTGTTCGGGCATTCTTTTTAACCACGAATCTGAACGCCGCGGCGAAACTTTTGTAACACGCAAAATCACTTTGGCAGCAGGCAGAATTGCAGAAGGTTTGCAGGATCATCTTGAACTGGGCAACCTTGATTCTAAGCGCGACTGGGGCTATGCAAAAGATTACGTTGAATGCATGTGGCTTATTCTTCAGCAGGAAAAACCTGAAGATTTTGTAATTGCAACCGGCGAACAGCATACAGTTCGTGATTTTACGGAAAAAGCTTTTGCTGCAAACGGCATTAAAATACGCTGGGAAGGTACCGGCGCCGATGAAAAAGGCTACGATGAAAAAACCGGCAAAATGCTCGTTTGCGTAAATGCAAACTGGCTGCGTCCAACCGATGTAGACAACCTTTGGGGTGACCCTACAAAAGCCAAAACAGTGCTTGGCTGGAATCCGCAGAAAACCAGCTACGAACAGCTTGTTAAGATTATGGCAGAACATGACCGCAAACTTGCAAAAGCAGAAAAAGCTTCCGTAAGTTTATAATTTTCAAATAAATAACTTTTAATTAACCAGAAAAGAAGCACTTAAGCCGGCAAAAGCTTGGGTGCTTTTTTTGTTGCAAAACAGCCATTGACATAATCAAAAATGCAAGGCAAACTTGTTTGTATGGATGTTTCTGCAAAAAATCAAATACAAATTTTCCTGACAAATCCTGTGTTTTTATCAGCAGTTTTCAGCTGGCTTTCAGCGCAGTTTATCAAAACAATCATCAAGCTGATTTCCGGCAAAGTAACATCCATGGGCGAATTGTTTTCGCTTCTGCTATGGAAAACCGGCGGAATGCCTTCGTCGCATTCGGCTTTAGTTTGTTCGCTTTGCTCAAGCATTGGTTTTCGCTGCGGAATAAATTCTGACCTGTTTATTTTGGCATGCTGTTTTGCGCTGGTAACTGTGCGCGATGCTGTCGGCGTTCGCCGTTCAAGCGGCATTCAGGCAAAAGAAATTAACAAAATCGGCAATGCCATGCAAGACCATTCACTTATGAGCTTTAACCCGATAAAAGAAGTGCAGGGACACAAACCAATTGAAGTTTTTGTAGGCTGTCTTTTGGGAATTTCAATTGGAACAGCATTTGCAATTTTGTAATATTTTTAAGAATGAAAAAGTTTTTAAGTATTTTTTTACCAGTTTTATTTTATTCAGCAGCTTTTCTTGTTATTTTTCTTCTTAAAGCCCAGTTTACATCTTCGGTGTGGGAAGGCTACAGAGTTTTGGCTGTGCCTGCCCAGATTGAAGAAGAAAAAGTTTTGGATAAATTGCAGAACCACGGCATAAACAGCGTTTTAAGCCTCAGCCTGCAAAGCCCGGTTTACACAAATCCAATGTGCACGGTTACAACTTTCGGGCAGAATTATGCCGATGCGGTAAAAAGTTTTTATTTTGATTTTGATAAAGCCCACCAGATTTATTATATAGAAGAAAATGCAGATTTAAGCCGGAAAATTTCGGCGCTTTTAAAAGATGATGTTTCAGGCTGGAAAATTGAACACATTTCAACTTTTTCACGTTTGATTTTAATTTTACCGGTACTTTTCAGCCTTGGCTTTTTTATTGCAGCAAAACGAAAAATAATGTTTCTGCTGATGCAGGCACCGTTTTTGTTTTTCTGTGCCTGTTCGCCAAGTTTCGTGCCGTGTTTCTGCGCTTCGGTTTTTGCAATTCTGGCTTATACAATTCAGTTTTACTGGAAAAAACCCGGCTGGCTTAACTTTCTTTTAAAAGATTTGCTGTGCCAGTTTCTGCTGATTTGCGTGCTTTCTTTTGCAATTGCTTCGGCTTTTTACGGCAACGGATTAAAAATTGCGGCGGGCGGCATTCTGGCGCTGATTGCCAGCTTTTTAATGTTTTTCGCCCTGCACGTAATCGACAAATCAAAAAAATCTGCCGGTTTTATATTCATCAATTCTGCGCAGGTCTGTTCTTTCAGCGTAAAGCGCCGCCTGGAATTTGCAGGTCTGGTAATTTTATCCGCAATACTTTTATGCCTTGCATTCATTGCCAATGCGCGCTTTTTTTCTACCGGCGGCTTGTCGGGTTTAACAATTCCGGTGCCGGAAGAATATACAAAATCCAAAGATTTTTCGTTTAATTCCTACGAATTACTGGCAAGTTCCGAAACTTCGCAGCGGCAACTGCCCGATTTGTGCAATTACATCGACTTGCGCTGGCAAACGGACACTTTTCCGTATGTGCCGCTTTATGCAAACGTAAACTCGCCGTTTGCCGGCGACGAAGTCTGCTTACCGGCTTTCAGCTATCAGAACAAGTCGGGCAGGGTTACAACAGAACGAAAAATTATGTACACTTTTGATGAAGCTTATTATAATAAGATATTAGACGAACTTGCTTTGGGCAAAATCAACGGTGCAGAATACCTGCTGTTTGCCCAAAAACATTTTGTAACGGTAAATTACAAATATTTTCGCTAGTATTTTACAAGTTGAAAAGTTTAATAAGATGAAGGTTGTAAATGATTTCCATAAATAAGCTAAACGACGTTTTGCCGAAAATTCAACAAAAAGCCGTAAACGCGTGGTTACCGCCCGAAGTGCATATTCCAATTGACCAGGACGATTTTTGCA
This sequence comes from Treponemataceae bacterium, assembly GCA_024402495.1. GTDB lineage: Bacteria > Spirochaetota > Spirochaetia > Treponematales > Treponemataceae > UBA1240. Next base: position 8,201 of record JAKSTR010000070.1, on the reverse strand, counting down.
AAATGAATGTTGTGGTCAATGTTGGCGAAAAAATTGAAGAAGGTCAGATTATTGCACGTGATTCCGGAGCGCTTTGCAACGTTCATTCCAGCGTGCCCGGCATCGTTAAAGAAATAAAAGAAATTCCATTACCAAACGGAAAGCGCGGAACAGCCGTTTCTATTATTACGGAAGGCGGATTTTCGTTTTTGGGAAAACCGCATAAAAAACAGCCCTGGGATTTTTTATCCGGCGACCAGCTGATAAGACTTTTAGCCGACAAGGGCGTAGTAAATACTTTTGAAAAACCAATACCAATGTCCGTAGAAATTGCCCGGCGCAAAAAATATTTCGGCAACTGCAACCTTATCCTGCGTTTGTTTGACGAAGACCCGACAAGCTGTACGGATTCTTTTGTTGCAAAAAATTATCTGCCCGAAGTTTTGGAAGGCATGAGCATTTTGTCTACTATTTTTGCGCCGTCATCGGTTTACGTGCTTTACGACAAGACAACCAGCATGGACGAAACTGTTGTTGCGGTGCGAAGCCTTTTTAATACCGTGCCGTTTAAGTTTGTACCGACTGATGTTTCCAAATATCCTCAGGGCAACAGGAATTCGCTTATAAAAGTTATTAAAAACGCAATGAACAACAGTTTTGCAGTGCCGGTTACCACCCGCGATTTGATGGTTGACCCGGTAAGTGCCTACAGCATAAGTGAAGCCACCACGATAGACCAGCCTGTAATTACAAGATTTGTTTCAATTTGCGGCGATGCACCGGGCATGCAGAAAGTTTTTAAAGCCCGGATAGGTACGCCGATTTTCAACCTTTTGCAGGAATGCGGCGGTTTGGTAGAAAAACCGGGCAAAATCATAATTAACGGCACTTTGGGCGGAAAAGCTATTCACGATTTTGCAACGCCAGTCTGCAAATCAACAAAGTCGGTTACAATTACCCGGCGCGACATTCTGCCCGATGCCCAGCCCTGCGAATGCGTTCACTGCGGACGGTGCCGGAAAATTTGTTCGGTACAGCTGCACCCGGATACGCTTTTTGCGAAATTCTACAAAAATGCACAGCTTACAAAAGCTGAAATTAATACCTCGCGGCTTTGTGCCGACTGCCGCCTTTGCAATATGGTTTGTCCGTCGCGCCTGCCGCTGTACCAGACCATAAAACAAATCAGCCAGATTACAAAAATTGAAGGATTTATAAATGAAGAATAATTTTACTCGCTTAAGAATCGAGCCATTTATACATATTACGCCGTCTATACGCACCACATCGATGGTTTTGTGCATTCTGCTTTTGCCGCAGCTGGTATTTCTGGCTGTGCAAAAATCCTATTCGGCTTTGTTTGTAATTTTTGCAAGCCTTTTAGCCAGCTATTCTTCAGAACTTCTGGCAAATTATATGTTCAAAAAAAAGACTCTGCACAATCTAACCGCAATGTCAGAAGGCTTAATAATCGGTATGTTTTTGCCGGAAACTTTTCCGGTTATAGAAGCTTTTTTTATAGTTTTTATTTCACTTTTGATTTTCAAGCACTTTTTTGGCGGTCTTGCTTCAAACTGGGCAAACCCGATGGCAATTACCATAATTATTGCATGGTTTTGCGGCAGCGTATTTTTTCCGCAAAGCCAGATTACCCGCACCATGCTGGAAAGTGCAAATCCGGCTTCGGCACTTTTTGCCCAGGGAATTTTGCCAAATCAGGGGCAGACAAGCGCGTTTACAGATTTTATAAACGGAAAAGTTTTCAGCCATTTAGGAATAATGATTCCGGACGGATATTCGGCGCTGTTTTGGGACAGCCATTCGCTGATTCCGGCTTTCAGGTTCAATCTGTTTACCCTTGCGGCTTCTATATTGTTAATTTCATTCAGCATGATGGAAAGCCTTGTGCCGGCAGTTTACCTGCTGGTATACGGCGTTCTGGTGCGCTTTTTCTCGCTTACACCGTTTACAGGCAGCACAGGCAACGGCGATATTTTTCTGGCACTTTTAACCAGCGGAACGCTTTTCTGCGCTTTCTTTATGCTGCCATATTACGGCACGATGCCGCTAAGTACTGCCGGTAAAATGATTTACGGCTGCATTGCCGGGATTCTTGCATTTTTAATCAGCGGCTGCGGCTTATCAAGCGTGGGATCGGTTTTTACCGTAATCGCCGTAAACGCTATTTCGCCGCTTATTCAATTCATGGAAGAAAAATGCTATACTTTCTTTAGAACCGACACTTTGCAGACAAGGGAAGAAAATGAACGATAAAAACGAAAAAAAAGAACTGATTGTTCAGGCTATCCACGTTGGCATTTTTTTTATTGTTTTGCCGGTTATTTTATTTTTTATTGCAAATCCAAGCCAAAACAAACGCAACGAAGGTTTAAAAATTGCAACGCAGGCGGTTTTAACAGAAAATTTTGCAGATTTTTATACGGTTGACGAATTTATGCCGGTAAAAACACCGCTTACAATGTCTGCGGCAGTTTTTAGCCTTAACAAAAACCAGCCGGACAAAAAAACGGAAGACGATGCCGGCAGTTTTGCAGTTATTGTGCGTGTTACAGGCTTTGCCGGTGCGCTGCCGCTAGTTTACATTTTTGACGGCAACACAGAAGCTTTTGCCGGTATTGCAGGCAACTGCGGTAAAATTGCACCGGCAAAAAGAGAAGGGCTGGAAAATTCTGAAAAAGATGAAGAAACTTTTGAAGCCAGCAGATTAACGGCGCAGGAACTTTTTGATTATGGTTTGAATTATAAAACCATAGATTTTTGGAAAAAACGCGCAAAACTTTTGGTTAATCAGTGCCAGCAACAGGGGCAAATATGACAAAAAATTATTACAGTATTTACATTGCAGCGGTGCTTTCTTTTGTAATTTCGCTGCCGCCGCGGTTTGCATACGCGCTTATTGGCATTTTACTGCTTAATCTTTTAATTTACAGCGGTTTAGGCTTAAAGCTCCTAATGAATTTCTTGAAAGTTGAGCAGTTTACATCTGTAATTCTGCTTTTTACCGCTACCGTATTCACGATTTTATTCAAAATGATTTTGAATATTTGCGCGCCGGTTGTTGCGCTTAACTGCGGTTTTGCAATTTATTTAATTACTTTTTCATCTTATCTAATGGGCAATTTGCTGGATACTTTGGGCGCAGAACAAACCGACCACCTGAAACGAACCGCCATACGTGTTTCTACATTTTCAGTTATTACGCTGCTGTTTTTTTTGTTGCGCGACATAATTGCTTACGGTACAATAACTTTGCCTGCAAAATACGGTTTAAAGATTTTGCAGGTTTTTACGCCGGGTTCAGAATATTTTGGACACTTTCTGGCAACAATTCCGGGGTCGCTAATCGTACTCGGACTGGTGTTCTGCCTCTTTGCATACATAAACCACAAATTCACCATTTTAAGAAGGGCCGAAAATGAATGCTGAATTATTTTTATTTTATGTATTTTGCGCTTCTGGTGTTTTTGCATACGGAATCGGCTTAAAACAGACAACAATCCGTTCCAAAACCATGCGCTTTTATTTGTCATATTCAATAAAAACGCTGGTTTGCACATTTTTGTGCATTGCCCCGGTTTACGCTTTTACAAGCTGGCTTTTAGTTCCGGCAGGTTTAGTTGAAATTTTTCCGTTATTTTTGGTTTTAATAATGCTGGTTGTAGTTCGCGTTTACGACGGCGTTTTGCTTTTGGCAAAATTGCAGCCGCCAAGCGGAATTTTATTACCGCTGCCGCTGGTTTTTATTGCAATCAACGAAAGTTTTACAATGAAAGAAGCCTATTGCATTGCGCTTGCAATACTTTTGGCAGTTTTCTTCTTAATTCCGCTGTTTTACTGCATACGCAAACGCCTGAGCCTTGCATTTTATCCGCAGAATTTTAAATTACCAATAACAATCTTTTTTACCACGGCAATTTTATTTTTCGCTTTGTACGCATGGCATATTTCGTGGTTTAACCAGGAGATGCTTAAATGATTATAAAATTTTTGCTTTATTTTTTGTTCGTTCTTTGCATTTCTGCAATTATTTTTGTGCTTTACCGCTTAATGCCGGTTTTTTTACGTACAAAAAACATTTTTATGAAAAAAGAATTTTTTTCAAAAGAAGAGCGTGACATAATTCTAGAAAAAAACGCAGCCTTGCCGCAAAATGAAAAAAAAGCCGTCGTAAAATGCAACAGCGAACGCAACGTAAAAATGCGCGGCTTTACATACAACGATTTGCAGGATTGCCGTGTTTTCAAAAATATGTACGAAAGCGCTTCAAACTGCCATTGGGGCTGCATTGGTTTTGGTACCTGCGTTTCGTTCTGTCCGCAGGACGCAATAAAAATCGTAAACAGCACCGCCGTTATCGGTTCAGCCTGCAACGGCTGCGGCAAATGTATTGATATTTGCCCGAACAACTTAATTGAACTTGTGCCAAAAACAACAGAATATTATGCCGCCTGCGCCTGTCAGAGTGACACAATGAAAGAAATTTGTTCTACAGCCTGCCCAAAACGCATTAATCCGGTTACCAAAGAACCATTAAGCGCCCTAGAAGTGCGCGAAAACGATATTGTTTGCCCGGCTGAAAAAACTGCATCACAAGACTTTAAATTTTGGCAAAAGTGCTATAATATGTTACGTATCAAGCACAACTAATTCTTTCAATTGAATAAAATTAAAAATTAACGGAACTTTTATGGGAAAAATCAGCATTTGCTTAGGAATTTATACAGAATCTTTTGCCGATTCTGAAAATTCTTCTGCATATTTGTACAAAACAGCATACAAAGCCATTGCTTCTTTTTTGTACGCAAACCCTGATTTTCCTTTTTCTTTTTTCTTTACCGGCACGGTTTTAGAATGGCTGCAAAAAACACATAAAGAATATCTTGTTATAATAGAAGAACTTATAAGCCGAAAACAAGTAGAAATTTTGGGCGGTGCATATTATAACGCAATTTTGCCGCTTTTGCCCCATATAGACCGTGTAGGGCAAATTGAATATCTGAACACTTTTCAGCGTAAAGTTTTTAAAAAACGCCCCAAAGGTGCGTGGCTTTTTACCAGCGCATGGGAAAATTCCATGATTTCAAGCCTGACATCGGGCAGTATGGAATATGCGCTGCTGGATTATACGCTTTTTGCCAGCGAAAACGAAAAAAAAGCGTATCAGCCGGCAATAACGGACGATTTGGGAAAATCCATTTTGATTTTGCCAAGCCACAGCGATTTAATAAATATTGAAACAAGCGCCGAAAGTTTTTTTGCCCAAATTGCAGAAAAAGTGCCAGAAAATACGGAAAATGCCAACGTCTGCTGTTTTTTTTCAATTGAAAAATTACAAAAATTGCTTGAAAATCGTTTTTTTGTACAAATTGCTGAATATTTAAAAAACAACCCGGACTGCAATTTTGAACTTTCGCTGCCATATAAAAGCGTAAAAGCTTCGGTACGCCCAAATAAAATCTGCATTGCTTCGGGCATCAGCAGAAGTGCCGCTTTGTGGGCGCAGCAGCCTTTTGTACAGGTGGCAAAACTGAACGCCCGTAAAACAACCCAGGATTTTTTACTTTTATACCCTGAAATTTTGAATTTATATTCGCGGATGCTTTACACTTCAGCGATGACAAATCAATGCCACGGTGACAAAATGCGCAAAAAAGCCGCAAAACAGATGATTTGGCAGGCTCAGTGCGGTGAAGTTTACAATTATCTTGGCAAAAACGGCATCAGCAACCAGTTTTTGCGCCAGAAAACTTATCAGACTTTAATTCAAACTGAAAAACTTGCGCGTGAAGCAGGCAATTTTTCAGAATCGATTGGCAGTTTAGACCTGAATTGCGACGGCATAAAAGAATACGTTGCCCAGTTTGACCAATATTCTGCATTTTTAAGCAAGCTTGGCGGTTCAATTTACGAATTTGACGCCTTTGAATGCAACCATAATTTTGCGAATTTGCTGTGCGGAAATTTTCAGCGGAAGTTTTTTACGGATTATCTTGCAAGCGAAAAAGAGTTTGAAGCGCTTTGCAAGGGCGAAAATTTAGCAGCTGCGCCGGTTTTGTGCCAGAATTTGTACAGCGAAACCAAATTTGACCGCATAAAAAAATGCGTAAAACTTGAATCCGACGTCAGATTCGGCAAAAATGCAACCATAAAAATTTTGAAAGAATTCAAATTTACAAAAGATTCGGTGCGCGTTGACTACAAAATGGCAAATACCGGCGACAAACCGCTGGTTGCATGGTTTGTAGTTGAAAACAATTTTTCTTTTGCAGACAATTCTGAAGAAAATTTAAGCGCCGACTGTTCTGGCGAAACATTTTTGCAGAAATTTTCGGGTAAAAACGCTTTCTGCCGGCAAAAAGAAGACATTTTTTATGTGCGCTTAAACGATTTGCAAAACGAAAGCTGCTTTACAATTTCTTCAAGCAACCCGGCAGGTTTTTATTCGTACCCCAACTACGAAAATCAGCTGTATTCGGCAACAAGCGCCGGGCTTTTTTGGAAAGCTTCAATTTTGCCGGGACAGGTTTTTAGCCGCACAATCACAATGTACATGAAATTTTCACAAACCGAGAAAAAACTGGGCAAAAAATAATATTTTGCCGCACCAATTTTTCAATTTTTTCAATATATAAAGATTCTGGATAAAATCCGGAATCTTTTTTTTTCAGCGACATTCTATGACACCGCAGGGTTTTATACTTTCTTAAAAATGAACAATTGCAATGTCATGGAGGCTAATATGAACAAGCAGATTATTATTAAATGCGGTGAAAACTGGTTTGAATTTTCTAAAAGCAAAACAGGGCAGCTTGATTATGCTGGAAAAATTGAAAATATTTCGCTGCCGGAAATTGAGGAATACCAAAAAATTGAGTCGAGCACTTATTTTTCGCCCAGCTGGTACACATATATTCAAGACGGTTTGAACAATAACCCGCAAATATATGCTGCCGCCGATGTTGACATTTCTGATAAAGACGTTTACAGCTTTTTGCTGCATATCGGGGCAATTCTTTCGGCAATTGAAGCAAAAGATTCTCTTTTGGCTGGCGAGCTTTATCTGCGCAGACAGTCCGTTTTTGAAAAATTTGCCCCGCTTGTTCAGTATATTATGGAACCTTTGTGCGTAGAAATTCTGTTTTCGCTTTCTTTTGGAAAAATGCAGAATGTTAAACCGGAAACGATTCCGTTAATTTTCAATTCGGCAAAAAAGAAGCTTAACTACAAAGCAGAAAGCGAAACTCTGGAACAGGCTTTTATTCGTTATTTTAAGGAAAATAAAGTAACCGTAACGATGCCTTTGGTGGGAACAAGTTTTTATCACTGGGATTCTGCACCGGAAGTTCTTGAAAAACTTACAGATAACCTGAATTGCGAAGATTTGCTTGGCGCGGCTGAAAAAATCAGAAAAGCAAAACATGATTTTTATGCTTCTCTTAAAGCTTCTGTTCAGGCAGAACCATACAATCAGTTTGACAAAAACGCAATTCTGGTTTGCATTGAAAATATCGAAGCAAAAATTTCCGGTAATCCCGGACTAGAAAAAGCTGGTCATATCCGGGCGCTGGCTGCAAAAGTAATCCGCGAAGCAAAAGAAGAAAAAATGAGCTATAACGGCAAGCTTTGCAGAATCAGCTACAGAGATACAGTTGTTCAGATGACTGTTTAGAAATACGGCGAAAGTCAAGATAAGCTTACACTTAAAGCCTTGGCTTCGCCGTAATTATGTTTTGAGGAGCTGAATATTATGATTACACAAATCTATTATTGTACAAACAATCAACACAATATGTTAAAAGAGTTTCGGGTTGGGTATGGTTCAAACCGCAAACGAAAACGAGATAAAGTTAAAGAAATAGCATATACACCAGCCGGCAAACTGGATCTATCTCAAGGTCCGCTAGTGCTTACTTATTTTGAATTTGAAAAAAGGTAAAGATGATTTAACTGAAAAATAAATTGTGTGAAAGACAAATACATAATAATGCTCATTGAAAATTATATTTCAGACTCCCCGGAAAAGATTTTTCATGGTTTTCAAACTTCTGAGGTTTTTGTCTGTAAAAAATGCTTGACTTATAAAACTGCATGGACTGCCGAAATCGAGTCAGGTTCTGAAAAAACAAATTCTTTTATTCCATGTCTAAAATGCAGATGTGGAAATGAAATGGATATTGTGAAAGAAGTTTTTACAAAGAAAT
>JAKSTR010000007.1 GCA_024402495.1 Treponemataceae bacterium | reverse complement strand
GCGCTTCTGTCGGTTTTCTAAAATCTATAAACCAAATTCCAGATTTTGTTTCCAGCTGTTTAAGATATGGGCGTCCGTTTGTTGCAAAGGCAAAAGGAACTTTATATTTTCCCCACTGTCCCTGCACATAATCTGCATCTGAATTTTTTATAAGTTCTGCATATTCCTTACATTGCCCGTCAATAACACCGGGGATGTCTTTATGCATGGCTTTTGCTTCAATTACACCAACAAGCTTTTCACCAATAAAAAGTGCATAATCTACGTAACCGTGATTATATATTTTTGAATCTGTCTGCCATTCTGCAATTGCCATATTATGACCTTTTTGGGGCTTTGTGCCATGCAGTTTCTGGTTCAATTCATTTGTGTTGCATTCCCAGCCTACCTTGCGCAGCTGTTCGTCTATAAATTCTCTTGTTTCTGCTTCCGTTAGCGGCCGTGAACGGCTGGCTTTATAGGAACGGTTCTTGCGTTCCGAAAGCTGTACTTTTGGTGCATTGCTTGCTGCGTCATTTGCTATGGCAATCAGCTGGTTTTCGGCTTCTTCTTCCTGCTGCTGTTCCGGCGTTAAGTCTGCGTGTTTTTTTATTTTTATAACTATTTTCTTTCTGGCTATTGCATTTAGTTTTTCCGGGGCAACGTATTCTTTATATTCAGGGTTTTTGTTTGTTCCGTAAGTGCCTGCAAACCACAGGCAAACGCTGTAAGAAATTGGCAGCAGTTCCTTTACCAGAACAGAAGAATCCAAATCATCGTGTACGGCATCATTGCCTAAAATTCTTATTCGGGTAAATGATTTTGCAAGTAACTTGTTTATTATTCCATAATCCTGCAATGTTTTTATTCTGTCATACTGACTTACTTCTTTAATACTGCCTGCCGGACAAGGTATGCCATCGTACTTATAGACAAGCCCCGTAACGGTTTCTCCTATTTTGCGTATTTTGTAGATTGCACTGTTAGGATCTGTTTCGCAATAAGATTCTGCAAGTTTTCCAAGTTTTGACAATACAGGAAATTCTTTTTCAAAGTAATCAAATGAAGACGCCATAATTTTTACCCTTTTTTTGTTTTATAAGAACATTATCTGTATTATATCATACATCAAGTGTCAAATAACGATACTGTAACTGTTTTTTTTCAATTTTTTTAAATATTCCAAACCATTTCCTGCAAAATAAAATCATCTCAAGGCTTATGATACTTTGCCTCAAGGCTTAAAATACTTTATCTCAAGCCTTAGGACATTTTATCTCAAGGCTTAAGATACTTTATCTCAAGGCTTAGGACATTTTATCTCAAGGCTTAGGATATTTTGCCTCAAGGCTTAAGAAACTTTATCTCAAGGCTCAAAATACTTTGCCCCAAGGCTTAAGATACTTTGCCCCAAGGCTTAGAATACTTTGTCTCAAGGCTTAAGATATTTTATTTTGAGGATTGGGATAATATATTTTATAGTGCGGATGGAATGTTTTGAGATTTTTTATAAGAAGATTTTTTGATTCTGTTTTTTGCAGGAAATTTTGCAGAACGGAAAAATTTCATACTGAGAATAAAAGCCATACTGTGATTTTGACATAAAACACAGTATGGCTTTTCAGCTAAACTGCTGGCGGAACAAAAAGAATGTCGCGCTTCAACAATTCGTCTATCAAACGTTCAAAATAACCGGCGGCATTTTCTTCCGTTTCTACGTGGTCATGAATTATTATTATTTCTTCGGCTTCTGTACCTTCCGGCGCACGGCAATCATCCGGTACGGTTTTTACCACATCGCCAAAAGCAAACTGAACATTTGCAAGGCTGTTTTCTATGGTAAAATCATTTCCCGGTCTAATGCAATATTCCTGAAAATCAAAAGTCCACATCGTATCAACTTTTTTCAGCTGTTCTGCGCCAATACCGCAGCGCGCATAAGATTTTGGGCTGATATGGCTGTTTGCCAAAGTAACAAAACCGTTCTGACGCAAATAGTTTTGAATTTTTTCCGCATTTTCGCCGCCCTGATCGCCATAAGGAAAGCGGAACATTTTAAACGGACGTTCAATATTTGCCAGCGAATAAGCTTTTTTTATAAGCTCTTCATTTTTTTCAATTTCAGCGCAAGCCTGTTCAAAGGTAATTTCGCTAAAATGCGGATGGCTGTAACTGTGGTTTTGCAAAATCATTCCGTGCTGCAAGGCATATACAGCGCCTTCAAAATTTTTTTCCAAAAACTCGCCCCAGCAAAACATTGTGGCTTTTATTTGCTTTGCAAACAGATAATCCACAATTTTTCCGTTCCGCATGGTCGGTACATCGTCAATCGTTAAATAAGCAGGTATCATTTTTTCCTCGTTTTAATTGCCGCAATCGGGCAAAAGTTTTATCAGCTGGTCTACGGCTTCGGGCGTGGTTGCCCAGCTTGTTGCAAAACGCACAACCGTATGCTGGTCGTCGTATTTTTCCCAAAAGCTGAACGAAACTGATTTTTTTAATTCTTCCATCAAATTGTCCGGCAAAATCACAAACTGCTGGTTTGTGGGCGAATCAATAAAAAACGGATATTTCTTTTCAATGAAAGCATTTTTCAGTTTTTCTGCCATTAAAATTGCATGGCGGCTAATTTGCAAATACAAATCGCCGGTAAAAAGTGTATCAAACTGAACGCCTAAAAGCCGGCTTTTTGCCAAAAGCGCACCGTGACGTTTTACAAAATTGTCAAAATGCGGCGGCATATTATTTTTTGTAAAAACAATCGCTTCGCCGCAAAATGCGCCAACTTTTGTTCCGCCAACAGAAAAAACATCAACCAGACCGGCGATTTTTTCAAAATCAAGGTCGGTGTTAAGGCTGGCAAGCCCATAACCAAGCCGGGCGCCGTCCATGTAAAGCGGCAGTTTGTAGTTACGGCACACGGCAGAAAGGGCTTTTAATTCTTCAAAAGTATACAGCGTGCCGTATTCTGTCGGGTGCGAAATATAAACCATTCCCGGAAAAACCATGTGCTCGTGATTCTGGTCACCGTAAAAGGTTTGTACGTATTTTTGCAGGTCGGCGGCGACAAGTTTGCCGTTATCATTCGGCAAAGGCAGAACTTTGTGCCCGGTGTATTCTATTGCGCCGGCTTCGTGGCAGCTAATATGCCCGGTATCGGCGCAGACAACGCCTTCAAAACTCTGCAAAAGTGAATCAATAACAATCTGGTTGCATTGCGTGCCGCCGCATACAAACTGAATTTGTGCCGAAGGGCAATTGCATATTTGTGCTATCTTTTGTTTTGCGCTTATGGAATAATTATCGTAGCCGTAAGAACTTGTCTGTTTAAAATTGGTTTTTACAAAATTTTCCAATATTTTCGGGTGCGCGCCCTCGGTGTAATCGCTTTCAAAATTCAACATATTTACTTCCATTATAATATTTTAAGAAATTATTCACAAAGTTCTATTTTATTGCCGTCAAAATCGATTATGCAGCTTTCGTAATAGCCGTCGCCGGTGATACGCGGCGCGCTGAAAACACAAAAACCGTCGTTTTTTAAACGGCAGGTTAAACTGTCTACCGCGGCTTTGCTGCCAAGACTGAATGCAATATGGTTATAACCCAAAGTTTCGGTACTGGTGTTTGTTTTTGGTGCAACAGCCGGTTTTTGCATAATTTCAAGACGCGCGCCATCTTCAAAAGTTAAAAAATACGAAGAAAACTGCGTTACAGGATTTGTATAACCGGCGTTCGGTCTGGCGCAAAAATATTTTACAAAAAATTCTTTCGCCTTTTCCAGATTGCTGACATAAATGGCGCAGTGTTCAATTTTCAATTTAGCCCCCCTTACTGGGGAATAGCCGGACTAAAAGCCACAACCTGATTTCGTCCGTTGCGTTTTGCCTCGTACATAGCGGTATCGGCTTTTTTTATGATTTCGTGGTAATTTGCCCCGTGATAAACCGCCGTACCAATGCTTACGGTAAAATGGCAGATGCCATTTTCAAACTCTTCTACCCTGCGCCTTATTTTTTCAGCTGTTTCCTGCGTCTGCGTTTCGTCAGAATTGGGCAGAATCACAACAAATTCTTCGCCGCCCCAGCGAATTACAATGTCAGAATCGCAAATGCAGCTGTTTATTATTTTTGTAAGCTGAACCAGAACCTGATCGCCAATATCATGTCCGAATTTGTCATTTATTTTCTTGAAAAAATCCAGATCCATCAGCATGATGCCGGCTTTTTCCATGTGAAAAATATCCGTGCCCTTTACGCAAAGGTCTGCAATTTTGTTGCGGTTATAAACATGGGTAAGCTGGTCGTGCATCATGGCGCTTTCAAGTTTCAGCTGCAAACGGTACTGTTCCGCATAGGAAGTTTCAAGAATATGCACGACAACTTCGCTGCCTGCAAGGCACGGTATGCCAAGCGTCATCATCAGGCTGATGCTTTCGTAATGGTTTATCGGGTACGAAACCAGTATATCAACCATCAGCATGGCGTGAAAAAACACAGACCAGCGCCGCGGTACGCAAAATCCGTAGGCAAGAAACATCAGCTGCATGATGATAAAGCCTTCGTTTGCGTGCTGCTTAATCGGCAGGTAATAAATAGACCAAATCGTGCACCACATAATTCCATGCAGCATTAAATAGGAAAACGGAATAACGATTTTGTAATTATTTACTCTGCGGATTGTGAAAATATATAAACAAAGCGGAATAAGCATGAAGAAACGCGGAAAAAAAGTTTCGCGTGCGAGACGGCCAAAAAGCTGACAGTCAGAAACCCAATACGTGGTACTGGCAAGAACAGAAACAATAATCGTCCATTCCGCCATTTTTCTAAAATAGTCGTACTTTGACTGATAGAACTTGTCCCTGTCTTCTTTTGTAAGCCGTGCTATGTAGTCCATAAGATTTATTATACAACTATTAACCGCATTTTGCCAGAATTTTTTTTAATTGAAGGGTTTTTCAAAATTACTTGAGTTAATAACCAGTTTTTTGTACATTTTATGAAAACATTCAAAATGAGGAATTTATGCGCGGAATCATTCAAAGAGTTCAATATGCCAAATGCGTAGTAGACGGCAAAACCACCGGCGAAATTGGCAAGGGTTTTTTGCTTTTGCTGGGCGTAACCCACAGCGATACAAAAGAAAGCGTAGAAAAGCTTGTAGAAAAAGTACACAAACTGCGCATTTTTGAAGATGAAAACGGCAAAACCAACCGTTCGCTTGCCGATGTAAACGGTCAGCTGCTGGTAATTTCGCAATTTACGCTTTACGCAGATACCAGCCGCGGTGCACGCCCCGGCTTTGAACAGGCAGCAAAGGCGCCACAGGCAAACGAACTGTACGAATATTTTTTAAGCCGGTGGCAGTCGCTTTACGGCGATGTTCAGCACGGTATTTTTGGCGCCGATATGAAAGTTTCGCTTTTGAACGACGGACCTTTTACCGTTATGCTGGAAGTTTAATTTAATATATTTTCAGCATTCCCAAATAGCGCGGTTCATTATAACTATTTGAACCGTTGCTGTTTACTACGGCAAAGGCAAAGGCTGCGACATACCACGGTCCGGCAGAATTTGGCGTACCGGAAAAATCTCCGTTGCTGTCACCAGCCATTCCAGGATAATAAGTTGAAGAAAACTGAAAATCGCTGCTGCCGTTGAAACGCTTATGACCAGTTGCATTGTAGCTGGTTTCTTTAAATAATCTTATTGTTACATTCTGATTTGAAGAACTTGGCGACACAGTAATTTCATTTCCGCCAAGCTGTTTAAAACCAAATCCGTCCAATGTATTTTTTCCGCCAGAACCGGCAGCAACAATAGAAGATGCCTGACTGGTACAGGCGGAACGATCGCTGTAAATTTTGTAATAAACCGCTGTTCCGCGATAAACGTTACCTGCCGGCTGGTTATAGTAGCTTGAATCTAACGTTGTAAAACGGTACAGATTATTCGCAGGGTCGTCACAGTTTGGGGAAGTAACACTGCCGCTAGAAGAACCGCCGGAACCTGAAGAACTGGATCCACCACCGCCTCCGCCGCTTACACCACACGCCGAAAGAACAAAAACAAAAGAAATACTAAATAAAAATGAAAGAATATCAGAAAGTTTTATATTTTTTTTCATAAATTGGTAACAAAACAGCAGGAAAATAAAACCTGCCATAAAATAATCAACAACTTCGCCGCAAGCATCGAGGTATGCTGTTCGTAATAAGTGGTTGCAGTCTGATTTAATACTCCTTATTACGACGCAAGCGTCGGAGTATTAAACCCTCCGCACGAATAAAAAAGCCTGCCGTATTAGCAGGCTTCAAATATCAAATATCTTAAAGTTTTCCGTTAATTTCAAGATTTAACAATCTTGTCTTTGCCAAAGATGTCCAGCCGTCATTAGGGAAAGCTTCTGCAAGTTTCTTATAAGCTTCTGCTGCTTTATCCATTTTTCCGCGGGTTTCTTCAATACGACCAATATTGAACAATGCGCGAGGAGCAGCAACAAAGTTTTCTGTATCAGCGGCGGTCTGCAAATATTTTACGGCAGAATCCAAATCGCCCATTTCTTCACTGCAAACACCACACTGATAATAGCAAATACCGGCTGTATAAGCTTTTGAATCTGCGTTAACAGCATCAAGCCAATACTGGCAGGCATTAGAATAATCAGCTTTTGCAAATGCAATTTCTGCCATAAGCATTTTTGCGCGAACGGCAACAACGCCTTTTGTATTTGCATCGGCAACTGTTTTTGCACGATCAAACAATGCACTTTCTTTTGCTGACAATTCAGCATCTTTCAAAACAGATCTTGCTTCAGAAAGTTCGTAAGTAATTGAATCGATTTCTGTAAGACCTTTTTCTACTTTTTTGGTACTTGTACTTGAAATTACCAAAACCAGAGCAACGGCAACAAGAAGTGCCAGAATAATTCCTAAAAACAGAAAGCGAAATTTAACCAGAAACTGGCTCAACTTATCAGAAAAGTTAACTTTTTCTTCGTTTTTTGCCTGTTCGTTTTGTGACATAATATCTCCTACTTTATCTGCAATTCCTTAATCAGGCGTGACAAGTACGTTCGTTGAATTCCCAGCACTTTTGCAGCCTCAGTCTGATTCCATCTGACCTCATTCAATATTTGCAAAATATACTGTTTTTTAAAACGGTCAACCGCCGATTTAAGGCTTTTATCGCTATCGTTTAAATTATCAGAAACCGGCAATATATTCAAGCTGTTAAGGCGCAAATGCTCTCTTTCAATGACAGGCGGCGGCGCATTAAAGCACGCATTTTCAATGCAAGAAGAAAATTCCAGAAAATTGCCACTCCAAAATGAATTTTTCAGAAGATTCAAGGCTTCATCAGAAAAGCCGGTAAAATGTTTGTTGTATTTTTTAGAAAAAATCTGCAAAAACATATTTGACAAATCTTCAATATCTTCTTTGCGCTGGCGCAGCGGCGGCACATTTACCGGCAAATTAGAAATCAAATTGAAAAATCCACGGCTAAAGCTTCCGTCATCAACCAAATCTTCCAGATTTTTTTCAGAAGAAAAACTGAAGCGGCACGAATATTTTTCAATATTCTCAAGCAAAAATATCTGAAGCTCAGCAGAACTTTCATCAATTTCATCAAAATGCAACATTCCCGGTTTTGTTTCAAGCAATTCAGTTAAAAAATCCACGGAAAGCGTTTTGCAATTTAAGCGCATAAAAACCGAATCACAGTTTTGGCTGCATTTATGTAAATATTTGGCAAAAAAACACCGTCCCGACCCTTTTTCTCCATAAAAAAGCAGCGGGCTTTGGCTGTTTTTCAGCGCTTCCAAAACAGAAACCAAACTTTTAACAGCCGAACTATTTGCAATCACTTCTCTTTGTTCACTTAAAACGAAAGTTGAATTTATCATATTTTCACTTATACAAAAAAAATGCATTGTCTTTGCGACAATGCATTTATAAGAACAATTAAAATTGAAGCACAGCGAACCATGCTTCAAGCAAAATTATTTCTTGTTTTTAATCATATCACCAAGAGTGAAAGAACCTTCGTCTTCGTCCTGGTTAGATGACATATAGCGTTCCATTTCTTCGCGTTCGCGCTGGCGTTTAATGTCGCGTACAGAGAAAGAAACTTTCTGTTTCTCTGGCAAAACATCAACAACAAATACACTGATTTTGTCGCCAACTTTGTATTTTGTAACAGCTTCTTCGTAAGAAACTTCGCGGTCTTCAGAAAGGTTAGCCTTGTTGATAAGACCTTCAATTCCGCCCGGTGCACGTACAAATACACCAAAGTCTGTAATTGAAACGATTTCACCTTCAAGAATTGAACCGTGGTGATATTCCTTGCAGAAATCTTTCCATGGATCATCAAAAAGCTGTTTAACACCCAAGCGGATGCGGTGCTGTTCAGGATCGCTTTCAAGAACTACTGTTTCAATTTCTTTACCAACAGAAAGTTCACTTCCCGGATGCTTGATTTTCTTTGTCCAAGAAAGATCATCAACGCTCAAATAACCGTCAATTCCTTCTTCGATTTCAACAAAGGCACCACTGTTAGTAATTTTTGCAACTTTACCAGTAATTTTTGTTCCAACCGGATATTTATTACCAATTTCATCCCATGGGTTTGCAGTAACCTGTTTAAGACCCAAAGAAACGCGACCAGCCTGAATGTCATAACCAAGAATCATACATTCAATTTCGTCACCGATTTTAACAACATCTTCCGGTTTGCTGATTTTTTTAACCCAAGAGAATTCACTGATATGTGCAAGACCTTCAATTCCTTCTTCGAGTTCAATAAATGCACCAAATTCGGTAAGTTTTGTAACTTTACCTTTTACGATATCGTCAACATGGTATTTGTCTTCAAAGTGCAACCACGGGTCTTCGCTGAAATGTTTCAAAGAAAGATTGATGCGTTTGTCATTTGGATCCAAACGGATAACCTTAAGTTCAATTTCCTGACCTTTTTTAACGAAATCTTTAGGACGAGTTACGTGTCCCCAGCTCATATCATTGATATGGAGCAATCCATCGAAACCACCCAAGTCAATAAAAGCACCAAAGCTTGTAAAGCTTTTTACTTCACCTTTTACAGTGTCACCAATTTTTACATTGTTGAAAAATGCTTCACGGTTAGTTTCAATTGTTTCTTCAAGATATTTACGGCGGCTAACAACAATATTAACCTTATTATCTGAATACATGCGATCAATGTAGAACTTGCTTTTTACGCCAATAAGTTTTTCCGGACGGTCAACTTTCTGGCTGTCTGACTGGCTGATAGGCAAAAATGCCTTAGCGCAACCACACAAGTTAACTTCAAAGCCGCCTTTAACCTGCTTTTCAATTACACCGTCAACAGGTGTTTTGTCCTGAAATGCCTGACGAAGCAATTTTTTAGAAGCCTGAATATCAGCTTTCTGTTTTGAAACGATAACTTCGCCATGTTTGCTCTCTTTCTGAACAAGAACAACGTTAACTTTATCGCCGATTTTCGGCACTGCCGAAAACTCCGAAATCGGGATTTTACCTTCTGATTTTAATCCCACATCAAGGAACACCTGATCGCTTGTAACCTGGATAACTTCGCCTTCTACCAGCTGTCCCTCTTCAAGTGATTCGAGACTTTTCAGATACTCTTCCTGTAATTGTGTCTGAACGTTACTCTTGGAGTCCTGAGATTCATTCATTTCCACATCCTTCTCTGCCATATTAAACCCTTGTATATGAATTTTATTAATCATTATCTCACAAACCTGTTCTATCGTCAAGTCTGATGTATCAATATACTCTGCGTCATCTGCTTTTTTTAGTGCTCCGACAGCTTTCTTTTTGTCAAGCTCGTCGCGTTCTTTAATTTTCTGCTTGATTTCTTCAAGCGTCAGGTCTGAAACGCCCTGATTAAAACGCCGCAAAGCCTGTACTTCAATTGAAGCATCAAGATAAAACTTGTATTCGGCATCCGGGAAAACCACCGTGGTAATATCGCGGCCTTCGCAGATTATATTCAGTTTTGAAGCCAGCGCCCGGACTTTTTTATTTACAATGTCGCGGATTTGCGGAATTGCCGAAACATTTGAAACATTTGCGTCAATTTCATCAGTATGAAGCAAATCTTCAACATCGCTGCCCTGCAAAAAAAGCCGGCTGTTTTTGTAATCAATTGAAAGTTTTTCAGCGTGTGCAACCAGTTCAGCCTCATTTTTAAGATTGATGCCGTTTTTTAAGGCCGAAAGTGTAATTGCCCGGTAAAAACTGCCGGAATTTACAAAAGTCAGCGAAAGCCTGTCTGCAAGCAAATGCGCAATCGTACTTTTGCCCGTTCCGGCAGGACCATCTATTGCAACAACCATTTATTTCTCCATTTTTCTTCTATAGTATCGCACTTTTATTTATAAAAAACATTTACAATTAATAGTAATGTTTACCGTCGTCTTCGCTTTTTGCGCTTGCAGCCGCAACTGGTCTTTCAGCAATTTCCGTTTTTTCAGCCGGCTTACGAATAAACAAGCTTGCAGAACTTGCGCCCGTATCAGAATCGGCTTCTGAAAATTCTACTTTTTCAGCTTTTTCTGCATTGCGTTCATAATCGCGTTCGCGGCGGCGCGGCGGCATTTCCCTTCTGCGCATACAAAGTTCAAGCAAATTATCAACTTCACTCTGGCTCAGTTCCCTAAACTCGCCGTCGCCCAATTCTTCGCCGATTTCATTTTTAACCGTCAAATCACCAATGCGCACGCGCACCAGCGACTTAACGCGCATATCAAAGCTTTCCAGAACGCGCCTGATTTCGCGGTTTTTGCCTTCAATTAAAACAATGCGCATTTTGCGCGAATTTATGCCTTCGGCAAACTTGCATTTATAAAAAACGCCGTCAACGCGCACGCCTTTCATGAATTTTTCCGGCAAACTGCGCGGATAAGGCAAACTGGTTTCTACGATATATTCTTTTTCCAGTTCGGCAGAAGGATGCGAAACTTTTGCCGCAAAATTGCCGTCGTTAGTAAAAATAATCAATCCGCTTGAAAACATATCCAGACGCCCAACATTGTAAAGGCGTTCCTCAAAATGTTCCTTCAGCAGATCGGCGGCACACTCACGGCCTTTTTCGTCAAACATTGAACAAACATAGCCAATCGGTTTGTTGAGCAAAACGTAGCGTTTATTTTCTTCCGCTTTAAGAGGCTTGCCGTCAATCAGAATTTCGTCCGTGGCAGAAACTTTTGTACCAAGTTCGGTAACGGTTGTACCGTTTACCTGCACCCTGCCGGCAAGAATAAATTCTTCGCTGGCGCGGCGGCTTGCAAAACCGCTGCGTGCAATAGCAAGCTGAAGCCGCATAGGTCCATCATTATTTTTGCCAAGAATATCAGAATTTTCGGCGCGCTTAAAATTCTGCCTGTACTGCTTATAGCTAAGCGTTTTTTCAGCCTGTTTGTAAGTATCGCGCCGCTCATTCTGGTGCGAATTATGGTATTTTTCGCGGTTGCCGGCGTTTCTGCTAAAATCGCCGTCTTTTTTAAAGTTTTCGTCTTTGTTAAAATCACGCGAACGGCCGCCCTTTTTGGCGCCGGTTCTAAAATCCAGTTTGTTAAATCTTTTATCTTGCAAGTTCAAATCTCTCACTTTCTGTTTCATCAAGTTTTGGCAAATCAGCAATGCTGTTCATTCTGAAAAATTTCAAAAATTCTTTTGTCGTTCCATATTGAGAAGGCTTACCTGGCACGTCCTTTTTGCCAACTTCCTTAATCAGGGTTCGTTCGTGCAAAAGCCTGATCATATTATCAACCGAAACGCCGCGGATTGCTTCAATTTCGGCGCGGGTAATCGGCTGCTTGTACGCAATAATCGACAAAGTTTCCATTGCCGCTTTGGAAAGCCTGTTGTCATTTTTTTTGCCGTAACGGTCCTTCAAAAATTCCCACAGTTCTTCTTTCGGGCTTATTATCCAGCCGCCGCTAATCTGAATCAAATCAACGCCCGAATCGTCAGAACGATATTTTTCCTGTAAATTTTCAATTGCGGCTTCTACAACTTCAAGCCCAAGATTAGAAATTTTAGACAAAGCCTGACAATCAAGCGGCTCGCTTTCAAGATAAAAAATCGCTTCTATCAAAGCGGTTTCTTTTTGCAAATCAACTTCCATTTTTAACTCTCAAATGGCTTAATTTTAATGTCGCCAAACAGTTTGTTTTGATAGATACACGCAAGTTTCTGCTTTACCGCTTCCAGAATTGCCATAAAAGCGCAGACTACGTCCAGAAGGCTTTTTTCGCGCACAATTAAATCGGTAAAATAACACTCGCCCTTATTTTCAAAAAACTCGTTCATCAGCGTAATTTTTTCGCTGGTGGTAATGTCTTCGCGCATATCAAGAATTTTTTCAGCCGAAAAAGCCGAAATCAAATCAGAAAAAACTTTCAGCAAGTCCCAGGTATCAACCTGTTCCCAAAGTTCCTCTTCTTCAAAAGGAAGAATTCGCTGAATTTTCCGCCTTTCAATGCTCCATTCCGCTTCTTCTTCTTTTCTTTCCATCAATTCCGAAAGTTTCTTGAACTTTTGGTATTCAATCAGTTTATCAACAAGTTCCTGACGCGGGTCTTCAATTTCTTCGTCATCAAAAGTAACTTCAACCGGCAGCAGCATACGCGACTTTATATGAAGCAAGTCCGCAGCCAAAGAATAAAAATCGGTCAAATTATCTAAATCGGTACTTACCGCATAATCAAGATACTCAAGATACTGCTCGGTAATTTCGCCCACCGGAATATCGTAAATATTTATTTCGTTTTTCTTTATAAGAAAAAGCAGCAAGTCCAGAGGACCTTCAAATTTGCCCAGCTTGAACTTTGTGCCGTCGTCAACTAGCTCGGCTAACTCTTCCTGCACTGTTTCCATAATTCCACACCTTGATCGCCTAAATTTGCCAATATTTGGGAATATTTCTGCCCCGTTATAGGGTCGGCACATTCCGGCAAAATCTCAAGCAAGGGCACCAGTACAAACTGGCGCTCGTGCATTAAATAGTGTGGAATTATTAAAGGTTTCCGGCAATTTTCCTCGCGGATTATTTCATTGCCGAAAAGTTCAATATCAATATCAAGTGTTCTTGGACCTTTTTCTACTACATTCAAGCGAACACGACCAAAAGCGTTTTCTATAGACTGGCAAACTTCCAGAAGTTCCCGCGCACTGCCCTGCCATTCGCCGCAAACCACCATATTTAAAAAATCAGCCTGATTTTCTACATAGCGTGCTTTTGTTTTATAAATGGAAGAACAGCGCAAATTTGCCAAAACTTCGCTCAATTTAACACAAGCCGCGTCTAAAACCGCATTGCACTGCATTAAGGTACCGTCGCTTTTTACAAACGGCAAATTAGAACCAAGCCCAAGAACTACAAGCATCAGAACAATTCCTCTGGCGGTAAAGGCTTTTTGCCAATTGTTTCTTTTACTGGTGCAGCCGCCGGTTTTGCAGCAGCTTTTGGTTTTGCCGCATCAGGGTCAGCAGAAACGCCTACAGTAATTTTTTCGTCAGCAGGTTTTGCGCCGGGCTTGTCAGCATTTTTTATGCTCTGTCCGGGAAAAAGCTTGGTGCGGATTTCAGTTTCAATTTTCTGGCGGAATTCGGCATTGCTTTCCAAAAATGCCAGAGCATTTTCGCGGCCCTGCCCGATTTTTTCGTCACCGACAGAGAACCATGCACCGCTTTTTTTGATAATTTCGTGCTTGACAGCCGCATCCAGCAAACTTGAAGTTGCAGAAATACCTTTTCCAAAGAAAATATCCAGTTCAATTTTGCGGAAAGGCGGTGCGACCTTGTTTTTTACAACTTTTACGCGCACGCGGTTACCAACGGCATCTTCTTCACCTTTAACTTCAATTGATTCAATGCGGCGAACTTCGAGACGAACTGACGTGTAAAATTTAAGGGCGTTACCACCGGTTGTAGTTTCAGGGTTGCCGAACATTACACCGATTTTCATACGAATCTGGTTGATGAAAATTACAAGACAGTTGCTTTTGCCAACAATCGCAGTAAGTTTGCGCAGCGCCTGGCTCATCAAACGTGCCTGCAAGCCCATCTGAGATTCACCCATTTCGCCTTCAATTTCTTTCTGCGGGGTCAGCGCTGCAACAGAGTCGATAACGATAATATCAACTGCGCCGGAACGTACCAGATTTTCGCAGATTTCAAGAGCCTGTTCACCTGTATCCGGCTGAGAAACCCACAAGTTATCAATATCTACGCCGAGATTTTTGGCATAAACAGGGTCAAGGGCGTGTTCTGCATCAATAAACGCTGCAATTCCGTTCAGCTTCTGCGATTCTGCAATTGCGTGCAAAGCCAAAGTTGTTTTACCAGAAGATTCCGGACCGTAAATTTCGATAATACGACCGCGCGGGTAACCACCAATACCAAGTGCTTCGTCCAGAAGAATTGAACCTGAAGGAATTACGTCAATTCCAGCTGCATCGGCATGGGTACCAAGTTTCATCAAAGAACCCTGACCAAATTGCTTTTCGATTTGCAAGCGTGCAGCTTCCAAAGCTTTCATTTTTTCCGACATATCTGCCGGATTTTCTGTTTCTACAGTCATTTTTGCCACCTTTTTTTTCCTCCCACACAGCAATAAATTAGGCGCAAATAAAAAATTTTAGCAATTTTATGCGTAAATATACTATTATTTTAAAAACATTTTAAATTAGAACGGTATTTTGCAAGCAAAAACTATTTCAATTCACCCTGAATTGGCTGATAAACAGTTTTTCCGTGCAAAACAATTTTTGTACCGACAAAATCAATTCTGCCCAAAATCTGCAAAGGCCGTTCCGGATCAATGCGGGTTGGTTTATCAACCACAAGCGAAACAATACCGTCAATGCGCGACATGGTTTCGTAACCGATAACAAAATCGCACATATACTGGTACTCGTCTTCAACTACGTTTGCTACGCGGCCGCTCCATACAACCCAGCAGTCCTGATACAGATACGGCGTTTCAGAAACCTGAGCATAGGTATAGTTGTCCTGTGCATTGTCTTTTACAGTTTCAAAGTCGGGTTCCTGCACAAAAGCCTGCAAATCAAGCATTTTAGACTTAATTGCACTGGACGCATTAGAATTAAGCACACGGTTAATTTCAACAATTGCCGCATTGTCGCGGTGTTTCTGAAAATAATCAATGGCTTTATCGTGAGAATTAGTAATTTCAGAAGAAGTTAAAATCAGGTTATGGATTCCGCCCTTAACGTCAATCGGATTGCGCTTTTCTTCGCCGGAAAGTTCAAGATGGCTTAAATCGGCGCGCTGCGGTTTATTGCTGCTGATATAGCGACCCAAAAGAACACTGAAAAATATCAGTAATGCAACAGCGCAAGTCCAGATAACAGGCATGACAGGAAAATAAAAACCTGTATCAGGGTAAAATCTCTTTATTTTTCCGTTAGAAACCCACTGGGAAATTGTAGAAATGTCGCCGTTTTTGCGGATAAAAGTCATTGCACGCTTGGCAACTTTATTCTGGGGTTCAAATTCCAAAACTTCAAGGTAAGTATCAACCGCCTGTGCCGTATCACCGCGGCGCAAATACATTGCAGCCTGTGCAGTAAGCAGTTCAGGCGCATCGCTTCGCAAAGTTGCGGCACGCGTCAAATAATCCTGTGCGCCGCCAATGTCACCAAGGTATAAACAAGAAACACCCAGCATATAAAAGAACTCAAAAGATTCACGAAAATACATAATCTTTGGTTCAAGCTGAGCAATAACTGCCGAGAACTTGTGCTGCTGAAATAACTTACGCTCTTTTCTAAGTTCCTCTTGTCCTGGTTCCTGTACCACCATCTGGCGCATTTTGGTCAAACTCCATATTTTACGCTTTTTTAGTTTTCAATTGAAAAATAAAAAAGCTACCATTATTATACGCCGAATCAAGGCACGCTAAAGCTTAAAGCCTTGACTTCGCCGTTTTTGCGGTTTGAAACGAACCGCAAATAAAAACGCACTTTTATAATTCGTCAATTACAAAAACACGTACAATTACAGAAAAACTCCATTTTCTCCATAATTGTTTTTATTTTGAAAGCTGATTTTCCAGCTCAAAAATTCTTCTTTGATACGCTGCAATTGCCTGTTCGTAACTGCGGCTTTTCTTTTCATATTCTTCCGCAGCTTTAAGCGATTCTTCGTGGGTAATCTTCAAAAGCTGCAGCAATTCTTCTTCGCGCTGGCGCTGCTGAATAAGTTCCAGCCGGTACAAGCTTGCTTCGCGTTTCGGGCTTGCAGAATAATCATCAACAATCATTTTATAGAACAAAGCCGCGCGTTCGTAATTTTTATAGCCGTACAGCGATTCAGCAATCCAGAACAAAGCGAAAGAAACCTTTTCGTGATTCGGGTTTGCCTTTACAAAATCATAAAGCTGTTTAATGGCTTCATCGTTCTGGTCAAGCAGATAAAGTGCCCTGCCCCGCTGATAGGCAACTTCGGCACCGTGTTCGCTGCCTGCATATTTTGCCAGAAACGCATTGCAGTCATTCAGTGCAGAACGCGTTTCGCCGGCGCTCATCTGTGCCATAACCAGCCAGAACAAAGATTCTTCTTCCGGCGCACGTTTTTCGGTATAAGCTTTTTTAAAAAGCATTATCGAAGTTGCCCAGTCTTCCCTTGCGTAGGCTTCAAGTCCGGGCAAAAGTGCATCATTAAAAGAAGCCTGACCGAAAACCGGCATAAAACAGGCGAAAAATATCAAACCCAAACAAAGAACGGCTGCTTTTTTCATAACAAATGCTCCCATTTAAGCGAACCAGAAAAAAATGACGAGCCGGAAACAATTACGTCAACGCCAGCATCAACTACCGACTTAATCGTTTCGTTATTTATTCCGCCGTCAACTGAAATTTTGTAATTATATGAATATTTTTCCCTAATTTCTGCAAGCTGAGCAATTTTTTCTACGCAGCGCGGAATAAGTACTTGACCGCCAAATCCCGGATTTACCGTCATTACCAAAACCAGATCAACATAAGGCAAAATTTCTTCCAGCGCGCTAACCGGCGTAGAAGGAACGATACAAATTCCGGCTTTTTTGCCCAATGAATGAATTTGCTGGATAATCCGGTGATGATGAACCGCCGCTTCATAATGGAAAGTTATCCAGTCGGCGCCCGCCTTGGCAAAAGTTTCAATATGGTTCTGCGGATTGTCAATCATCAAATGCACATCAAAATTGAGACCGCAAATTTTACGAATTGCTTCTACGACAGGCTGCCCGAATGTGATGTTTGGCACAAAAGAGCCGTCCATTATATCAATATGCACCCACGGGGCGCCAGATTCTTCTATTATAGAAAGTGATTTCGCTAAATTGGTATAATCCGCAGACAAAATTGACGGTGCAAGAACAAATTTACTCATTTGGGTAATAATAACAGAGTAGTTAAAGTATGTAAATAGAAAAATTTACAATCCAAATACCATTGCCGGTAATGTCATCCTGTGCAATTCATTTTGAATGAAAATTGAAAATTCCGGCGCAAAACCGGATTTTTTAACGGCAATTTTGGAATTTAAGATTTTTCAGCATTTTTCTTCAATTTAATGGCTGATTAGCGGCTGTTTCAAGTGCAGGCAAAAATACGGCGGGCACATTTTTCATTCAATTTTAAACTGAATTTTTAAGGAAAACAGCAGCAATTATTTTAAATAGATTTAAAAAACTTTTTTACAAAAATTACTTGACTAAAAAACTCAGATATTATATAAACAATGCCCTTTTCTGAAAAAAATTCAAAAACAATTGACTAAAGCATACATTTCTGTATAATGAAATATAGTCTATGAATACACAATCCGAAGTCAAACTATCACAGGCATACAAAAATCTCAAAGAAGGCAAATTTGAAGATGCCTGGAAGATTTTACAGGATGCCTGGTCTTTTGATTTAGACAATAAAGAAATTCAGGCAGCGATTAAATGCATTAATTTCTGGAAAGACCGTCTGGCAAAAGCGGAACAGTATCAGGATCCATACGAAAAAGGCGAAAGTCTGCTTTCCCAATGGAAGGCATTTACACGCTTTATGGACAAAGACGGGCAGTATTTTGAACGCAGCATGTACGCAGTTCGTCAAGGAATTTTTTCCCTTGCGCTGAAATATTACAATGAAACGCTTTCTTCAAAAGCCGCCCAGCAGCGCAATGTTCAAATTGGACCCGATTTGTACCGGAAAGCCGGTTTGTGTTACAAAAAACTTGGTGATTACGAAAATGCACTAAAATTCCTTGAATCGGCATGTCAGCTTTGCCCGAATTCTGCAACAATTTTTGCCGAAATGGCAGATTGTTACGCACTTTGCGGCAACGAACGTACTGCCAAGGTTTTCTTTAGGGAAGCATTTTTTGTTGATGCCCAAAGCGTAGATTTATCGTTGCTCGATTCCGAGCTTATCTGTTACCTGGTTAAACAGACAGCGGAAAACGGTTTTACCGGTGTCCTGCTACAAGAATGGATTCCCGTTTACGGTGTATTATTCGGCGTGTTTAACGTAAAACGTGAGCTTGGAGCGATAGAAATTGGTAAACTTAAGCAAAAAATTTACAGTTTGGAAGTTTCTATCCATCAGCGCGGAAATGATGTGCAGGTTTTGATGCCGCAACTGATAAATCACTACTTTTGGCTGATTGACCACTACATCACCGTTGGCGAAGATCGGGCACGCATTAACGAGATTCTGCTTAAACTGAAAGTGCTGAACCCCAGCATTTACGAAAAATACACAATGTAAACGGTGCATTTTGCATCGCGCAGCCAAAAGCTGCAATTTCGCTTAGGAGTGAAAAAATATGTCTCAAGAGCTGTTAAAATCGGTTCAGGATAAACTGAATGAGGAACAATGGACCAGAGCTGCAATCGGTGCGTATTCTATCAACGAATTCAAAGCGCTTTTGAATGTCGTTAACGAAGCACAAAGCAAAGGTTGTCTTGACGAACTGAAAGCCATCTGTGATGACCATCTTTCTCATACAAAGAACAGTATTATTGCCCTTTTTATTTCGGGAATGATTTCTTTAAGAAAGAAAAACTTAGACGATTCTGCGCTGATTGACCTTGTAAATATTTTTATTGACAACAAGAAGATGCCGGTTGTTGAACACATCTGCTGCACCATCCTTGAAGAAGATGAAAACAACAAATTTGCATTGCGCACTCTTGCCAGCACTTACAAAGACGAAGGCAACGAAAAATACTGGGACTGCTACGTAAAAATCGTAAAGGTTGACCACAACGAAGCTGAACTTGCAAGAACCCTTGCTGAAAAATATGAAAAAGACGGAGATACAGAATCTGCTGTAGAATATTACAAAAAAGCACTTCTCCGCTACATCAATCAGGAACAGACTGCAAAGCAGATTACCGATACATGGGCTGCTCTGGTTAAGCTCATTCCGGAAGAAATTGACTTCTTCTATATGATTATCCGCAAGATTTCAAAACGGCCGGAAGAAGCAACTCTGCAAACCGTAAAACCGGAAAACCTTCTGCACGAACTTTACAATTATTACCACGACGTAAAAAATTACGACAAGGCAATTGAAATCCTTAAACGCATTCTTGAATACGACCCAAGCGACAACTGGGCACGCAAGGAAATCGTAGAATGTTTCCGTGCAAAATACGAAAAACATACCCAGCTTGAAGACTACATTAAACAGACCAGTCTTGAAAAAAGCTACCGCAACGTTTTTGAAGCAATCAACGACTTTGAAAAACGCATTGCTTTCGATGTCAAGAACTTCGTTTTCCACCGTTCATGGGGTGTTGGCATTATCCGCAAAGTTGACAAACAGGAAATTGTTGTAAACTTTGGCAAAACTTACGGTATTAAAACAATGTCGCACGAAATGGCAGTAAAAGCCTTGCAGCCGCTGGACAGAAACCATATCTGGGTTTTGAAAGCTACAATGAAACGCGAAGATCTGGCTAAAAAAATCCAGGACGACATTGAAGATTCACTTAAAATCATTATCCGCAGCTTCAACAACAACTGCAGCTTTAAGCGCATTAAAGAAGAACTGAACCCAAGCGTTCTGGTAAAACCTTCTGACTGGACAAGCTGGAGCACAAAAGCAAGAAAAATCCTCGCAGAAAATCCGATTTTCGGCGTAAATCAGGACGATTCTTCCATGTATACCGTGCGCGACCACGAAATTACACCGGAAGAAAAGCTTGCAAACGAATTTAAAGCACAGAAAAACTTCTTCTCTCGCATTGACATCCTGATGAAGTTTAACAATTCTGAAGAAACTGACAAAGATTCTGAACATTTTACAGAAATGCTGAACTATTTTGTCGGCTATCTTAAATCTTTCAGCAACGTAAACGAACAGATTATTGCTTCTTACCTTGTTGTGCGCAGAATTGGTGCCGAAAATCCGCAGCTTAACCAGAAAATGCAGTATTCATTTGCAGAACTTTTTGGCGAAATTGAAGATCCGCGCGAAATTTACGACGAACTGAAAGATACAAAGAACACATATCTTAAAAAAGATTACCTGTCTTGCATCAAAGACCTTTTGCCGGACTGGGACGACGTTTACGTTCGCTTGTTCCCGCGCGTATTGCAGCAGGAATTGCTTGACGCACTTGAAAACAACGGTCACGTTGACAAGCTTAAAAAACTTGCACTGAACTGTTTTGAAAACTACCGCGATTACCGCGAAGCCGTAATTTTCTTCTTTGAAGAATCTCAGGAAGAAGAATGGTTCAAGGAACTGAATCTTTCGTATGAAAAACAGATGATTACATTGATTCACATTCTTGACATTGCGTACCGCGAAATTGACAACCACTGCGATACAACAGAAAACCGCAAGATTGACCGCAAAATTCAGAACCTGCTGTTCAAGAATGATACAATGCTTAATTACATGCTTGACCACGACGAAGAAACAGTTACACGTCTTTTCGCCCTGGTTTACGACCTTAAAGGTTTTGACAGCAGCATTAAGCAGAACATGCTTAACAAAATCCGCGAAACATACAAAGACTTTAAAGTATACGGCGAAGAAGAAAAAACCGTTACAACAAAAGGTCTTATCGTTACGCTCAAAATGTTCGAAGCCAAAAAAGCCGAGCTTGATAACCTTAAGAAAGTTCTTATTCCTGACAACGCCCGCGAAATTGCAGAAGCGATGGCACAGGGAGACTTGAAAGAAAACGCTGAATACAAGGCAGCAAAAGAAAAGCAGACTCAGCTTAGTGCCCAGTTGACCAAACTTGAAGACGGTATTGGTAAAGCAAAAGTTTTCGACCCGAAAACTTTGACAACTTCACGTGTTTCTTTTGGTACGATTGTTGTGCTTAAAAACGAACTTGAAAACAAAGAAGAAAAATACACCATTTTGGGACCATGGGAATCAGATCCTTCAAATGGAATTATTTCTTACTCTTCTCCACTCGGCGGAAAAATTCTCGACTCGAAACTTGGAGAAACAAGAGAATTTATTCTTAGTGAAGAAAACAAAAAATACACAATTCTTTCTATTGAACCGGCAAACCTTGCCTAATTTGAAGCTTTGTGCATAAAACAAAAAACCGTTGATTCGTTCAACGGTTTTTTTATGCCCAAACAAGAAAAGGTTTGCAGCCGCTTTTGCAATACGGAAAAACACAATACCAGATAACGCAAAAATTCTGCCCGTATTAAAGTTTTTTAATCTAAACCACGGCGCCAAATCTTAGCCGCATAAAAAAAGCTGAAAACTTTAAGTTTCCAGCTTTTAAATTTTACTAATATTGCAAAAACACTTTGCGCCGCCGTTTTTACCAAACACGCAGACGCAAAATCGTATAAAAAACTCTTTTTTATTCTATAAAACCAGCCGCACGGTCAATTTTTTCAAGTACGTTTTTTGCCTTTTTCTGGTTTACGCCGGCTTTTTTATCTTCTGCAATTGCCGAAACATCCGGGCGCAGCGAACCGTACGCATTTTTAGCATAAATATCCAGTCCTGTTCCTTTTGTAGAAACATCATCGCTTGCCAGATATTCCCTGCAAATATCCATCAGGGCAATATTTTCATATTTTGCAAACTCCCTGCCCAAGGCATAACGCACATTTTTCTGCTTGTCGTCGCTTAAAGTAACCCGGGCAATATCCGTAAGTTTATAAACCGAATCATCAAAACAGTATTTCAGCAAATAACTTGCCGCTTTTGCCCGGTTGGAATCACTCCGTTTTTTGTCTTCAGCAACTTTAAGCAGATATTCTACAGCCTGCGGCGTACCAATTGCCGCCAGAGCTTCAAAAGATTTTTCCTTTACAACATTTTCGCTGTCGTTTTTTGCACGGTAAAGCACCACTTTTTCAGCATTTACAAGCTTCTGGTCAATAACGCCGGTTAAAGCCGCCAGCCTGACTTTATAGTGATTGTCTTTTACAGCTTCAATCAAAATTTTTTCAGCTTCCGAGTTTTGAATTTGAGCAACAGCTTTTATAACCGAAACCCTGAAATTTGCATCGCGGTCTTCGTAAAGTTTGGCAAGTTCGGCGGTAGTATCTTCGTTTGGAATTTTTCCCATCGCTTCAATCGCCGCCATTCGCATGGAAAGACTTTCGCTTGTATCTTTCGCAATATCGGCAACAGTTTGGTAGCTTTCAGCTGAACCCAAATTGCCCAAAGCCACTACAAGTTCGTGCCGGGTATTCTGGTTGTCTTCTTTTTTCAGCAATTCTGCCATCAAAGCGGCGTCCTGAACACTGCCGCATTTACCCAAAGTTTTTACCGCATTTGACAAAAACGGGCTGGATTCATCTTCCAGAATAGCGCGAAGCGGTTCACCGGCACTTTTTATTTCCAGTTTTTCTGCATAATTGAAAAATTTGTCAGCCGTAGATTTTTTTTCAGCCATCGGGTCTTCAAAAACGGCAAGCATCTGTTCTTCCAGAGACAAATCTTTTGCAGCAATAAAATAATCAATGATTTTATTGCGCAATGTTGTTGATTTTGACTGCAAAAAAAGCTCTTTCAGGTTTGTGCTGTATTCAAAATCTTCATCGCTTACAAGAACATCAATAAGTTCTTCAATTTCGCTTTCAAGACCAAACTCAATCTTTTCAATTCTTTCCTGATACTGGCTTGCAGTTTCTTCTTCTGCCGCTTCTTCACTTTGGGCACACAAAAAACCGAAAGCAAAAGCAAAAACCAGACCGGCAGTTAAAAACTTATAAAATCTGTTCAATTTTTTCATAAGCCTTCCTTTGAATTCCATCGTTTCAAAAAGTTTTCGCGATATTCGCAGAATGTACCATTTGAAATTGCGGCGCGGATTTCGTGCATCATGTTATGCAAAAAGTACAAATTGTGGTACGACGCAAGCATGGAACTTAAAATTTCATTGTTCTTAAAAAGATGGCGCAAATATGCCCGGGAATATTCTTTGCAGACCTTGCAGTTGCATTCCGGATCAACCGGCAAATAATCGTGGGTATAGCACTCTTTTTTTATCGACAAATTTCCAGTGCGAGTAAAATAAGAACCGTTTCTGGCGTTGCGCGTAGGCAAAACACAGTCAAACATATCAATTCCGTTATAAACTGCGTCCAGAATATAATCCGGCGTGCCAATTCCCATTACATAGCGCGGTTTGTCCTGCGGCAAAAGCCCCGCAGTATAATCCAGAAATTCAGAATAAACTTCGTGCGGCTCGCCAACCGAAAGACCGCCGATTGCAATTCCCGGACAATCGAGATTTGCAACAAATTCGGCACTCTGGGCACGCAAATCCTTGTAAAAATTGCCCTGCACGATTGGAAACAGCTTGCCAAGATAAGAAGTTTCATTCTGTTCTTTTTGCCATGCTTTTTTTGCCCTAATCGCCCAGTCGCTGGTAATTTTCAGCGCTCTTTTGGCACCGTTGTAATCGGTGCCGTAGCCTGTACAAACGTCAAGCTGCATCTGAATATCGCTGTTAAACTGCGATTGAAAATGCACAACATTTTCCGGCGTAAGCATGTGCCGGGAACCGTCGATATGGCTTTGAAAATGCACGCCTTCGTCTGTAATTTTTCTAAACGGTGCAAGCGAAAAAACCTGAAAACCGCCGGAATCGGTTAAAAAATTCTTTTTCCAGCCGGAAAAACCGTGCAAACCGCCGGCTTCCTGCAAAAGGTCCGGTCCCGGGCGCAGATATAAATGGTAAGTATTTGCCAGAATAATTTCAAAACCAATTTCATCAAGCCAGTCTTTTGTCATTGCCTTTACGCTGGCATTTGTACCAACAGGCATAAAAACCGGAGTCTGCACATCGCCGTGCGGCAAATGCATTACGCCGCAGCGCGCCCGGCTTTTGCTGTCTTTAGATATTTCTGTAAAAATTGAACTCATAAAAACCTCTAAAATCTCTAAATTTCCTAATATTTATAAAAGAAAACAAATATTCTTTGCAAAATTCAGGTACGGGCGTGGCGCAAAAGAACGCAGCTTAGCGCCAGATACACAAATACCGGCAGCCATGCTCCGGCTAATGGTGAAATATATTCAAATTGCGCCAAAAGCATGGTCAACATTTGCAAAACGTAATAACTTACCGCCGCAGAAATGCAAAGCAGCAAACTTACCAAAAGAACATTTTTTTGTGTTTTTCCGCTTAAACCAAGTGACAAAAATACAACAATAAAAACGATAAAAGGAAACGAAAATTTTTGATAATAAACTGAAAGCGCTTCGGCATAAGGCAAACCGGCACGTTCCAGATACGCAATCTGTTTTTTTGCTTCGGCGGCGCAAACCTGGTCTGCCTTCAACTGAATAAATGCAAAAGCATCTTCGGGCTGATCAAAACTGTAATCTGTAAAACCGTCCGCCAGTTCCAAAGTATTGCCGTTTACCCTGTAGCACACAAAATCTTCAAGCTGCCACTTGCCGCCATTAAAAATTGCGCGCTGCGCCCTTACAATCGAATCAAGTTCAAAATTTTCGCCGCGCTTAACAATAAGCAAATTATACAAAGTTTTTACATTGTCATCGTAGTAATTGGCTTTATAAATTGTTTTGCCGCCGTCGGCAATTACCACCGGATTTGTATTGTCTTTGTTCGCGGCAATTTTAAGAACTTTGTTTTGCAGTTCAACTTTTTGCTGGTAAGTTGGCACTACAATTTTATCTTCAAAAAAGAAAAGCCCAAGGCTTAAAACGGCTGCAATACCCAAAACCGGCAGCGCAAAACTAAAAAGCGAAACGCCGGAAGCAAAAACCGCTGTAAGTTCATTTTTGGCGTAAAGGTCGCTTAAAACGAAAGCAACCGCAAAAAGCACCGCAAGCGGCAGCGCAAAAGACACCGTTTTGGGCAAATACAAAAAGAAAATCTTTAAAATATCCAAAATCTCTACATTTTCAGCCAAATAGCGCCACAAATTCAAAAAAAGATCTACCAAGCCCAGCACAAAAGAAAAAAACAGCAGGGCAATTAAACTGACAGAGCTAAATTTTTTGCAGAAATAAACAACGAATGTCATGTCCGGCGCATCCTTGCGTAAAAAAACAACCCGACGGCGGCTAAAATAAAGTTTGGCAGCCACATTCCCCAAAAGGCGCTGAAACCGTTGCGCTGCCCCAAAACCTGCCCTACACTTTGCAGCGACCAATAAGCCACGCAAATTACCACACCCACAATAAAACCAACCGTCTGCCCGTTGTGCTTGCCAAAAATTACGGCAAGGGGAAAGGCAAGAAAAGCAAAAAATATTGAAGAAAAAGGCAGCGCAAATTTTCGCATATATTCAACTTCAAAAATATTTATGTATTGTCTTGACTGATTCGGGTCGCTTTTCAGTTCCTTTATGTAATTGCCCAAATCGTAGCTGGTCATTTCCTGCGGATTAAGCCCGTTGTAGCGGTTGCCGAAAAAATTATTTGAAAAAATATTCAAAATCGTAGATTCGCTGGAAATAAAATCTATGGAATTAAAATCTTCATTTTGCGGAATGAAAATTTTCGCATTTTTCATATTTATCTGCATTAAAACCTGCGCATTTGTTGCCTGCGCAACTTTTGCATCGTTGCAGACAATTACGCGCTGGTTGCCTTTAAGGTCGTGGTCAAAATAAATCAGGTCGCTTATCTGGTTATTTTCAATATTTCCGGTCACCAAAATTGAATCCTGCGTCCGCTTAATTGAGTTGGGTTCAAGTTCAACAGCCGGATTTGAAATTAAAATATCGCGGTAAAGCTTGTTATACGCCAAAGCACCACGCGGAAACAAAAAATCATTTACTGCAAACGAAAAAACAGAAATAAACGCGCCTACAACTAAAACCGGCACCAAAAGCTTCAAAAAGGAAATGCCCAAAGCCCGCAGAACCAGCATTTCGTTGTCCGTAACCATGCGGGCAATGCACATTAAAAAACCCACAAGCGTGGCAAACGGCGCCGCCTGCGAAATTACAAAAGGAAGACAGTAAAGCATTAAAAGCAAAACCGTTCCAACCGGCACCCGCTGTTTCAATACGTCCTGTATCATCAGAAGAATTTGATTTACAAAAAAAATCATGAAAAAAAACAGAAAAGAGACAAAATAATACAGAATCAGTTCTTTTACAAAATAGCGGGTTAAAAGCTTGGGCATTTTTTATTTTCCGGTAGAACCAAAACCGCCTTCAGCGCGTTCCGTGCTTGATAATTCGGCAACAATTTTGTATTCAGCCTGAATAACCGGCGCAACAACCATTTGGGCAATGCGGTCGCCATTCTTTATTTCAAAATCTTCGCTGCCAAGGTTAATCAGAATAGTTTTCAGTTCGCCGCGATAGTCGCTGTCTACTGTGCCGGGGCTGTTAAGACAGGTTATGCCGTTTTTAAGCGCCAACCCGGAACGCGGACGAACCTGAACTTCGTAACCTTCGGGAATTTCTATAAAAATGCCGGTGGGAATCGCTTTGCGCTCCATCGGTTTTAAAATTACAGGTTCATCTAAAAAAGCGTGCAAATCCGCCCCGGCAGCACCGGCAGTCTGGTACTGCGGCAATTTTGCGCCGGGCTTGCATACGCATTTAATTTGAACATTTTTCAAGTTTTTTCCAGTCAAAGCGACCTCCGTAAATAATCCGCGCCTGATTGGAAAAATCAAGCATTTTTGACAATTCTTCATTTAATTCTTTTGCCTGCAAAGAATTAATCTGTTCGCAGTATTCTTCAAAAGTACACAAATCGAAATTCATAAAATAAAGCCGCGCCAAGCGCTTCATCCGCGATTCCACATCTTCCGAAGAAATAATTTCTTCGCCGCAAATATGTTCTTTTGCAGCATTAATTTCATCTTGTGATACGCCGTTATTTTTTAAATTCTGCAATTCGGCATTCAATTCTTTTGCGGCAATCCGGGTATTTTTCTTTGCAACCGAAGTGTATGCACACCAGAACGCAGTGTCTTCAAAAACAGTAAAAAAACTGTAAACCGTATAGCAGAATCCGTTCTGTTCACGCAAACGCTGAAAAAGGCGGCTGGACATTGTATCGCCGATAATTGCATTTAAAACCGTCAGTTTCTGGTATTCAACAGGACTAAGTTTTGGCAAAGGAAATGCCGCAAAAAGCTGATTTTGCAGAAAAGGCGCTTTTATACAAAAATTGCCTTTCTGCCATTTTAAATTTTCTAATTTGTGATTATTTTTTTGCCTGAGCGGAAGCTTTTGTAAAATTTCAGCCGCTTTATTCACTTCAAACAAACCGCTTATAGAAACGACAAGTTCGCCGTTTGCAAAAAAACGCTGATACCATTCAAAAATAGTTTCACGTTTTATTGCGTGCACCTGTTCAACAGTGCCGGCAATCGGCTGGCTTAAACGCTGGTCTGGCCACAAAACGGCATACAATTCATCAAAAGCTGCTTCTTCCGGGTCATCTTTAGAAGTAATAATTTCGCTTTCAATTACTTTGCGCTCACGTTCCAAATCTTCGCTTAAAAAAGTTGAATCCGTTACCATTGAACACAAAATATTCAGCGCATATTCAAAATGTTTTGCCGGTACCGTTGCATGCAGGCAGGTTACATCACGCTCGGTAAAAGCATTGATATAGCCGCCAATCCGGTCAAAACTACAGGCAATATCGTAAGCATTTTTATCGCTTGTTCCCTTAAAAAGCATGTGCTCAACAAAATGGCTCACACCGCGGTTTTTGTCGTCCTCAAAACGCGACCCGACATTAAACCAAAAACCGATTGCAACGGTTTTTACTGTCGCAATCGGTTCTGAAATGAGAACAAGCTGATTATTCAAAACTTCTTTTTGAATAGCCATCTTTTATTTATTTTTTCTGTGCCTCAACAGCATCAATGTAAGAAAGGTTCAATCTTCCCATTTTGTCAATTTCAAGCAGTTTTACAGGAATCTTGTCGCCTTCTTTTACAACGTCAGAAACTTTTGCAATTTTCTGGCGGCTGAAT
The DNA here is from genome assembly GCA_024402495.1 of Treponemataceae bacterium. GTDB lineage: Bacteria > Spirochaetota > Spirochaetia > Treponematales > Treponemataceae > UBA1240. The sequence continues at coordinate 33,968 of JAKSTR010000007.1, read as the reverse complement.
TTAGAAATATGGCACAAACCTTCTTTACCAGGAAGAATTTCAACAAATGCGCCGAAATCCATAATGCGTTTTACTGTTCCCTGATAGATTGTTCCTACTTCCGGGTCTTCAACAATACCTTTAATTGTTGCTTTAGCGCCGTCGGTAGAAGCAGAGTTTTTACCGTAAATTGTTACAGTACCGTCGTCTTCTGTGTTGATTGTAACGCCATACTGTGCAGAAATTGCCTTTACAGTTTTTCCGCCAGGTCCAATCAAAGCACCAATTTTGTCAATTGCAATTTTCATTGTATCAATTTTTGGTGCATTCTGGTTAAGCGGCTGCGGTTTATCAATACATTTTTCCATAATTGAAAGAATGTGAAGGCGACCAGCTTTTGCCTGTGCCAAAGCTTTCTGCATGATTTCTGTTGTAACACCGGCAATTTTAATATCCATCTGGAAACCGGTAATACCGTCTTTTGTACCGGCTACCTTAAAGTCCATATCGCCAAGGTGGTCTTCTTCACCCAGAATATCAGAAAGGATTTCGTATTTTGTGTAGTTTTCGTCGCTGGTAATCAAGCCCATTGCAATACCGGCAACCATTTTTTTCATTGGTACACCGGCGGCAAGAAGAGAAAGACAACCGCCACAGGTAGAAGCCTGTGAAGAAGATCCGTTTGATTCGTAAATTTCAGAAACTACGCGGATTGTATACGGGAATTCCTGCATAGAAGGAATCATTGGTGCAAGTGAACGGCGTGCAAGGTTGCCGTGACCAATTTCGCGGCGGCCAGTTGCAAGGCGGCCAACTTCACCAACTGAATAAGGAGGGAAGTTGTAGTGCAAAATGAAGTTTTCACTTCTTTCGCCGTCAATGTCATCGTAAACCTGTGCATCCATTGCTGTACCCAAAGTTGTTACAGCCAAAGACTGGGTTTCGCCGCGGGTAAACAATGCAGAACCATGCGGACGTGGCAAAACGTTTACTTCGCAGGTAATAGGACGGATTTCATCGCATTTACGGCCGTCGATACGGATACCTTTTTCAAGAATGCTGTTGCGGAGCAAATTGTACTGAATGTCGTCGATACAGGCATCAAAAAGCTTTTTCTGTGTTTCATCAGCAAGCTGTTCTGCATAAGCGGCAGCAACTTCTTTTTTAGCAGCACTGATTGCGTTTCCGCGGTTCATTTTACCGTCCTGGAAACAGGCTTTTTCAAGCAAAGGTGTTGCCATTGCAATAATTGCATCTTTGTTCTGCAATTCTACGTTTAACGGAGCAAGCGGCAATTTTTCTTTACCGGCAAGTTTCTGCAATTCTTCCTGAAGTTCACACATTGCAGTAATAAAACCCTGTGCCTTATCCAAAGCACCAAGCATTACTTCTTCAGAAACTTCGTTTGCACCGCCTTCAACCATTGTAAAGCCGTCTTTTGTACCGGCAACAACAATTTCAAGGTCAGCTTTTTCCTGCTGTTCAAAAGTCGGGTTAATAACATATTCGCCGTTGATGTAGGCAACACGTGCCGCAGCAACAGGTCCGTTAAAAGGAATGTCTGAAATTGTAACGGCTGCAGAAGATGCAACTACTGCCAGAATATCTGCCGGGTTAATGCCGTCAGCAGAAACACAGGTAGGAACAATCTGAATTTCGCGGCCGAAAGAAACTTCAAAAAGAGGACGCATAGGACGGTCAATAAGGCGAGAAACCAGAATTTCTTTGTCTTTAGGACGACCTTCGCGTTTTACAAAACCGCCGGGAATTTTTCCGGCAGCATAATATTTTTCATTGTAATCAACTGTAACAGGAACGAAATCCAAACCTTCTTTTGCTTCTGAAGAAGCACAAACGGTTGCAATTACAGCTGTTCCGGCAAACTGTGCGTAAACACAGCCGTTTGCCTGCTTACCAATTTTACCAGTTTCAAGAATTAATTCCTGATCACCAATTTTGTAACTAACTCTCTGTACCATGAGAAAATCCTTTAAGCTAAAAAGCTTATATCGTGGAAAAATTAACATTTTCCATAAAAAGATTTACTGCACCGTGACAGAATTCGTTAAAAAAAGCAATTTACGTTGTCTTTTTTAATAAATTCTGTCTATCTACAATGCAGTAGCCAACCTGCCGGTTTGTACAAAACTTTGCAAAGCGCATTTTGAACAGACCGGGTTTAAGGCGTTAACCGCGCCTTAAAAAACAAAGCTTTTTCAAAAAGAATTTTGAAAAAGCTTTGCAATAATCTAACTTATTTACGCAATCCGAGTTCTTTGATAAGTGCGCGGTAACCTTCAAGGTCTGTGCGCTGCATGTATTTAAGCAAGCTGCGGCGCTGACCAACAAGTTTCAGCAAACTGCGTGCTGCACTTGTGTCTTTTTTGTACATTTTGCAATGTTCTGTAAGCTGCTTGATGCGTTCTGTGATAACTGCAACCTGAACACGTACGTTACCAGTGTCGTTTGCGTTTGCGCCAAAGGCTGAAACCAAGGCTGATGTTTTTTCTTTTGAGAGTGCCATAATTCACCTCTTGTGATTAAAAATCACATTTCTTCAAATTTTATTGTCTGCACCTTTAAGCAGACACCGCTAAAAGAAAACCGACAGCTAAGGAAAGTCGGATTCACTTTTACAATGCCTGAAAAGGAGCGCTTTTCTGGTTCTCTTGAAGAATCGCAAAAAAGTGCCTCTATACAAACTGTGTACTGCCCAACGGGCGGCATTATTTGACTAAAAGCTTTGTCTGCTTTTAGAATAATTTCATTTTCATCGCCGAAACTTTGTTCAAAATTGCGCACATCTAAAACAAAAGCACGACCTAAAAGTTTTTTTGCCGTATTAAAGTCGCCGCTGCAAACTGCCTTGCGTATCAAACTTGAACTTACGCGTACCGAATCATTACAAACAGCATCTACAAAATCGGTTTTTACGTTTTTCCGGCTGGCAAAATCAGCAATTTCTGCACAACCGGTATCTAATTTGTAGCCGCAGCGAAAATCGCTGCCAACAGATAAAAAGCGCATTTTGCAAAAATCATATAAAAATTGCAAAAAAATTTCGCCTTTCATTCTACCGAAATCCAAAGAAAAGTCAATCAGCAGAACAAAATCAAGCCCGATACTGTCAAAAAATTCAATTTGCTGGGGCAGCGTACAAATACAGCCGGAAAATTTTTCGCCTTCTTTTAGCGCCCTGGGCGGTTTTACAAAAGTAACCACGCCTTTAAGCATTTCTTTCCGGGCAAAAAGCCTGCTAAAAATTGCCTGATGCCCCAAATGACAGCCGTCAAAACCGCCAACCGCCAGCGCAGAACCTTGCAAAAAACGCTTTTTAATAGAAGATTCTTTGCAATTTTCAAAAAAATCGCCAAAAACTGCATTGTTTCTGCTGATTTCTTCCCAGTAAAAAACTTTCATTTTTCACTTTCCTTTTCAGCCGGAATTGCAGTTTTTGCTTTTATCTGAATATCCTGCGAGTTCTGTTTTGCGGGCTTTTTATGGTTTACAGGGCGGGCAACAGGCAAATCGTTGGCAATTACAAAAATGTATTTTACCCGGTTGCCGTTAAAACGCACCAAACCGCACAAACGTTCCGCAGAAAATGCGCTGCCTTTGTTATCCTGCCGGGCAAAAACAACGTATTCGGTATTCTGTTCAACGCAAAATTCTTCACCATGAGCAGTAAGGAAAGCTTTTGTATTCAGCGGTCTGCCCTGCAAAAAGTCTGAAAAAAACTTTGGCGCGACAAAAATGCATTCAAAACCGCAGTTTTGGGCAAGCTGCGGCGTAAAAGCCAGCACACTCTGCTGAATTTCTTCTTCACTTGCCTCTTCTATATCAGATGAAGAAGCCTTGCGGGTTAAAAGCCGCGGTAAATTTCCAATTGAAAAATCAGGCAGTTTGTTATAGCCTGCGGCATTCTGCAACTTAAAGGGACCTACGCTGGTGCGCCGCAACGCTACCAGATGTGCGCAGCTGCCGCAGCTTTGTGCCATATCCCGCGCCAGAGCCCTGATGTAAGTGCCTTTGGAACACGCCACGCGAATATGCGCATATTCGCCGGTAAATTCAATAAGTGTATTTTCGTAAATTGTGATGCGGCGTTTTTTCAGCTCAAGTTCCTGCCCGTCGCGCACCAAATCGCTGGCACGCCTGCCGTTAACCTGAATTGCAGAATAAACCGGCGGAATCTGGTCTAATTCGCCGGTAAAAATCCGGCAGGCTTTTTCAAAATCTTCGCGTTCTGGCAGCGGCGCAGTTTTTATTACCGTGCCGTCAACGTCAAGAGTGTCCGTTTCTTCGCCAAATTTTATAATTGCTTCGTAAGATTTATCAAAATCCGTGATATGAGAAACAAATCTGGTCATTCGGTTTGACAAAACAACCAGCAAGCCGTCTGCAAAATTATCCAGCGTGCCGGTATGACCGATTTTTGAGGTATTTAATGCGTGTTTTATTGCCCACAACGAAGTAAAACTTGTTAACCCCGACTGCTTGGCATAAAGAACAACGCCGTCCGGCGGAAAATTGCCGGACGGCTTGTAAAATTCAAGCCCCGAATTATGATTCTGATTCAGCTTCAAGCTCCTCAAGTTTTCGAACCATTTCAAAGCCGTCTTTTATGCTTGAATCTGCTATAAACTGCAATTTCGGAAACTGCCGGATGGTTAATTTCTTTCCTAAAGTAGATTGAATAAAACCTGCGGCACTTTCCAGACCTTTTACGCCTTTCAGGGTTCTTTTTTCGTCCATAAAGCTTGAAACGTAAACTTTCGCATAAGACAAATCGCCGGAAACTTCAACGCGGTTAATGCTTAAAAAAGTAGAAACACGCGGGTCTTTTATCTGCTGGCGCAAAATCATCTGCGAAATTTCGTTACGAATCTGTTCGCCAAGACGAATCAGTCTGTATTCTGACATTTATTCCCCTTATTTGTCGCCTGAACCGGAATTAAGTTTGCGTGCAACTTCAACCATTTCAATTACTTCAAACTGGTCGCCAACTTTAATATCCTGCCAGTTTTCCAAACCGATACCGCATTCGTAGCCGGCAGCAACTTCTTTTGCATCGTCCTTAAAGCGCTTTAACGAAGCAAGCTTGCCGTTGAAAATTACGATACCGTCGCGGATTACGTTTACGCTGCTGGAACGTTTAACCATACCTGTAAGAACGTAACAACCGGCAATAAGTCCGATTTTTGGCACTTTGAATGTGTCGCGAACTTCGATTGTACCGATAACTTCTTCCTTAACATCCGGTTTAAGCATACCTTCCATTGCGGCGGTAATTTCTTCAACTGCTTTATAGATGATGTTGTACTTGCGAATGTCAACCTTTTCCTGATCTGCCAGTGCTTTTGCTTTTGGCGTAGGACGAACGTTGAAACCAACGATGATTGCGTTAGAGTCAGCGGCGGCAAGCATAACATCGCTTTCGTTAATTGCACCTGCAGAAGAGTGAATTACGTTCAAGCGGATGTCTTTTGTAGAAAGGCGTTCCAGTGAAGACTTAAGTGCTTCTGCCGAACCTTGAACGTCAGCTTTGATGATAACTTTAAGTTCAAGCATATTGTCGTCGGTAATTGTATCGTAAATGTTTTCCAAGGTAACTTTTTTAACGCTTTTAGAATCTTCAAAGCGCTTAAGTTCCTGACGTTTTGCAGAAATATCGCGTGCATCACGTTCGGTTTCTGTTACCTGGAATGGATCACCGGCATTCGGCATGCCTTCAAAACCGATAATTTCTACCGGCATGGAAGGTGTTGCTTCTTTAAGCTTCTTGCCGCGGTCGTTGTAAATTGCGCGTACGTGACCTGCGTAAATACCGCCAACATAAGGGTCGTTGATGCGCAATGTACCGCGTTCAATAACAACTGTACAAACAACACCACGTCCGTGGTCAATGCGCGATTCAATAACTTTACCTTCGGCACGGCAATTATAGTTTGCCTTAAGTTCAAGCACTTCTGCCTGCAAAAGAATGGCATCAAGCAAATCGTCAATACCTTCTTTTTTAAGGGCACTAATGTGAACATACTGTGTCTGTCCGCCCCATTCTTCCGGTGTCAAGCCGTATTCAGAAAGCTGGGTTTTTACGCGGTCGATATTTGCTTCCGGTTTATCGATTTTGTTAACTGCAACAATAATCGGTACATCGGCGTCTTTAGCATGGTTAATGGCTTCAACTGTCTGCGGCATAACGCCATCGTCAGCTGCAACAACCAAAACTACGATATCCGTAATTTTTGCACCGCGGGCGCGCATCATTGTAAATGCTTCGTGACCTGGTGTATCAAGGAAAGTGATGCAGCCTTTTTCGGTTTCTACCTGATATGCACCGATGTGCTGGGTAATGCCGCCAAATTCGCTTGCAACTACGTTTGCACTGCGGATTGCATCAAGAGTTTTGGTTTTACCGTGGTCAACGTGTCCCATTACGGTTACTACCGGCGGGCGAGTCATCATGTCTTCTTCGCGGTCGGCTTCACTTTCAATAACGGTTTCGTCGTACAAACTGATGATTTTAACTTCGCAGTCGAATTCGCTGGCAACCAAAGTTGCCGTATCAGCATCGATTGTCTGGGTGATAGAAACCATCATTCCCATGCCCATAAGTTTTGCAATAATTTCAGATGCTTTCAAATTCATCTTCTTTGCAAGTTCAGAAACTGAAATTGTGTCCATAATTTCAATTTCTTTTGGAACAGGGTTGGTTTTAACAGCCTGTTTTTTCTTCTGGTTAAGCAGTCTGTCAACGGTTTCTGCGTCTTCTCTATCTTTGCGGTTGTAAACAGGCTTTTTAGCCTTGTTAAACGTGCGCTTCTGTGTATTTTTCTTGTTTTCTTCAACCGGTGCAGCATTCATGCCGCCGCCAAAGCCGCTGCGGTTGCCAAAACCGCCGCCCTGCCCTGCCGGACGATTGCCGAAGCCCGGACGCTGACCGCCGCCGGCACCGCGGTTAAATCCGCCGCCCTGACGCTGTCCGCCGTTTTGTCCGCCAAAACGCTGACCGCCGTTGCCGCCGTTGTTAAAGCGCTGTCCGCCGCCGTTCTGACCCTGACCTGCGTTATTGTTGCGGTTGTGGTAACCTTCGCGTGCCTGAGCACCGGTAAAACCGCCTTCGCGACGCTGGTAGCCGCCTTCACGGCGCTGACCGCCATTGCTGCGGTCGTTGCGGTGCTTGTCGGCTAAGTTGCCCTGCTTGCTGTTTGGGCGCTGAGGACTGATAATTGAAGAAACCGGGCGTTTTTCGCCAGATGCAGCTGCTGTATTTTGCGAATTTGCAACAACTTTTGGTTTTTCACCATTGTGTGCAGCCTGCGGTTTTGCACCGGCGTTTTCTTTTGCAGCGCCAGCATTTGCACCACCATTACCGGCGGCATTGTTTGCCGGAGCAGGCTTCTTTTTAACCACAACGACTTTGCGTTTTTCGGTTTTTTCAGCCGGAGCCGCCGGACGTTCAGCCGGTTTCTGCTCTTTTGTTTCCTTGGTTTCTTTTGTTTCGCCTTTTTTCTTGTTAAGAATAAATTCTGGTTTTTTTTCTAATTCATCTGACATGTTTTATCCTATTCTTCGTCCTCATATTCAAAACTAAGTTCAACACCACAGTTTGGACAAGCAGTCATATCAAGAGTGATTCTTGCACCACATTCAGGGCATTCATAAACTTCTTCTTCTGCCGGGGCAGCTTCTTCTTGTTCTTCTGCCGAAGTTTCAGAAGCAGGTTCAGCACTTTCTTCTTCTACAAACTCAACCACAGAATTTACCAATTCATGCAACTTTGCAAGTTCTTCTTCTGTAACACCTTCAATACCGGAAAGGCTGCCGCTGTCATAAGCGTCAAGGTATTCTTCGATGGTGTCGATGCTGGCAGCTTTAAGTGCTGCGGCAACTTTTGAATCAACACCCGGAAGGTCAGAAATTGTATTGATTTCAGCATAATCTTCAACCTGTTCATTGCTGAACAAGTCGTTAACTGCCTTGCGAGATTCAGCAGTCAATGCTTCAATTTCTTCTGTCTGGTCGTCAGTCTTAACGTCAATGCTCCAGTCTACAAGGCGGTTTGCAAGGCGAACATTCAGGCCCTGCTTGCCAATTGCCAGAGAAAACTGTGATTCGGTAACAACTGCCAGTGCCTGGCGCTTGTCTTCGTCAAGAATGTAAACTTCTGATACTTCAGCCGGTGAAAGCGCATTTTTAATGAATACGCGCGGATCAGAATCGTATTTCAATACGTCAACTTTTTCACCGTCCAGTTCGCCGATAACAGCCTGAATGCGTGTACCTTTCAGACCGACACATGCGCCAACCGGGTCAATGTCTTCGCGTGAAGTATATACTGCAACCTTGGTGCGGTAACCGGGTTCGCGCACAATTTTGTGAATTTCTACTATTTTATCAGAAATTTCCGGAACATCGTTTTCCAAAAGACAGCGTACAAAATCGCTTTCGGTGCGCGAAAGCACAACCTGCAAGCCATTTTTGGTCTTTTTAAGTTCAGTTACCAGCGCTTTAATCTGCTTGTTGTCTTTAGAATATGCGTCGCGCGGTGACTGGAATTTTTTAGGCAGAATGCCTTCAACGTTTTTCAAGTCAACGTAAATATTTCCGTTGCGTTCACGCTGAAAATAGCAGGTAATAATCTGACCGAGCTTTTCTTTCCATTCAAGGTAAAGACCGTCTTTTTTAATGTCGCGCAAAGCCTGCAAAGCAGCCTGCTTTCCGGTTTGAATTGCCTTGCGTGAAAATTCTTTTGCAGGATCAATCAAAATATCAATTTCGTCGCCTTCTTCGCAATCCGGAGAAAGTTTCAAGGCATCTTCAAGTTCAATTTCAACAGACGGATCCCAGATTCCATCAAGAATAACCTTGCGTGAATAAAGCGAAACATCCGACATATCTTCTGAAAACTTTACAACGGCGTTTTCTGTTGTTCCGTAAGTACACTTATAGGCTGCCAATAAAAAATTTTCGATAGTTTCTTTCAGCATGTTCTCTGAAATATTACTATCACTTTCCATAATTCCTCTGATGGCTTCAACCATTTCAGCTGACATACAACACCCCTATGAATTAAGCAATTTTGCTTTTGATATTTGTTCCAGCGGAATACTACGTTCCGCATCATCAATTTTAAGTTTCAGCTGGTTTTCATCTGCATCAACAATCTGCCCAGAAACCCAGTCCGAAACTGACACATCGTAAACCCTGATGTATTTTTCCTTGAAAAAAGGAAATTCTGCTGCATTTTTAATGTTTCTTTCAGTTCCCGGCGAAGTTACTTCCATATAAGTATCCTGAGAATCCAAAATTGCTTCCATACGGGGCAGCAAAACCCGGTGAACTTTTGCACAATCGTCAATTCCGATGCCTGTTTTTACAGACGGATCTGCATGACCAATTACCGCACGAATCTGAATCGTGCCGTTTGTACGAAAAACACGCAGTTCCACCAGCACATAACCGGCTGCCTTTACAATCGGCGCGCAGTCTGCATAGTAAGGAATGGTGTCAAGGCTCGTATATTCCAAAATGTCTCCTATTTTTGGTTAAAAAATCTGGCAATATTTCCAAATTTACTCGAATAGATATAAAAAAAGAGCCGTTTGAACGACTCTTTGATGCTAAAGATATATGTTATGTTCATTAATAATTTAGCAAAAGCCTATAAAATTGTCAAGTATTTGGCATTTGTACCGAAAATGTTTTTATTTTTCGGCTTTTGGAACAAAGAAAAGCGTCAGCGCAAAAACCTGTTCAACGCCGGCACTTTTAAGGACTTCTGCACATTCTTCCAGGGTCGCGCCGGTGGTTAAAACATCGTCTATCAGCAAAACTTTTTTTGGTATTGTGCCTTTGTACCGCGGATTCAGTTTGTAGCGCGCCCCGCCGTTTATGCGCTGGTCCCTGCTGCGGTATTTCTGCTGCAATCCGTCGGTACGAAGCAGCATTTTTGCAAACTGAAGCTTATATTTTCCCTGCAAAACCAAAACCAAATCGTCAATCTGGTCCCAGCCCTGATTAAAAATTTTACCCGGGCGCGGCGGCACGCCAACTAAAACAATTGAATTAAAATACTTTGCGTAATATTTGTAAAAAAAACGGGCAAAATAAAAAACCAGCTGGCGGTTCTGTTCCATTTTCCACAATTGCAATAATTTTTTACGGTTGCCGGTATATGCAAAAACCGGCAGTGCCAAATCCAGTGCAGAAAAAATATTGCCGCCGGCACAGTCTACGCAATAATTTTTGCCGTTATTCAATATGCGCCCGCATTTTTTACAGCGGCGCACGTTTTTGGCAAGCGCAAAAGTTTTGCAGAAACAGGAATTGCACAAAAATACGTTTTGCTTTTTGCAGACTGCGCAGTTTTCGCTGCCAAGTAAAAAGGCGGCAAGCCTGCGCAGTTTTTGCATGGCAAAACTAAAAAGAGCAAAATCAAATTGAACTTTTGCATTTTTCAGAAAATTATAAAAAGGCTTCACATCTTTTTATATACAAATTTTTTTAAAATATTTTGCACTTTTTATGAAAATTTTTACAAAATAACTGTGAAATTTTACAAAATTCGCGGTGGCAAAATTCTAAGCAGGCATAAAAAAAGCGGAAAAACTTAAAAGTTTTCCGCTTTTGTAAAACTAACAATATAATACCAAATTATTTAGTAATGGTATAAGGAACAGATGCACCCAATTTAGTAAGTTCTGCACCGCTTCTTGTGTTAGAAAGCGTTAATTTGGCAGCACTTAATGTATAGGCAAATGCAGATGTACGATAATTGGCACCACTTAATGTTACAGTTCCAGATTCTCCGGCTGTAATTGCACAATTGTATGAAGCTGTAGCTTTCATTGTGCTGCCGCTTACTGCGAATTCAATATAAGAATTAGGTGCTATAAAAACAATTTTATTACTATTGTTAACATCTTTCCAATAACCATAAAAACCATCAGGAAAAGCAACACCAGTTGCTACAGACGATTTTCCTTTCGGTTCACCATAATTATCGCTTGAACCGCCGCCGCCACCGCCGCCGCCGCAAGAACAAAGCAGTGAAATTGCAAATAATACACACAAAGTCAGCAAAACTGTTTTATTAATTCTTTTCATGATATCTCCTAAAACTCCTGTAATTTATTACAGTGCATATATTTTATAATATATTTTCTTTATTGTCTACATTCTTGCAGCTACAGGCAGTAATAATACCTTCTATTTTCCCTGCAGCGCCGTTTTCCATGCCGAAAGTTTTTGCAAAGCCTGAAGCGGCGTAATTTCTTCCGGATTAATGGAAAGAATTTCGTCCAGTATAAGCTCTTCGTCAGAAAAAAGACCGGGCGCACTGAACGAAGTTTTTTGCTGCCGTGCAAAATCTTCAAAATTCTCAAAATTTTCTACCAGCTGAACTTGCGGCGAAGCATTTTCTGTATTTGAAAAAATTTCTGTTTCTTCGCCCTGCGGATTTTGCAGGTTCTGGGCTTTTTCTTTACAACTGCTTGCCATATTTGCGCTGCCGGCACTTTCTGCTAACTGCACCGAATTCGCAGCCAGACTTTCCTGCTGATTCTGAGCATTTTTCTGCAAAATCGTCAGCAAATTCTGTGCGCGATTTACAACTTCTGCCGGAACCCCGGCAAGGGTTGCAACGTGCAGACCGTAGGAATTTTGCGACGCACCTTCTTTTATGCGCTTCAAAAATACAACTTCGCCGTCATTTTCCAAAACTTCAAGGCACAAAAGCTGCAAATTGCTGTGCTGAAGTCTGGTAAGTTCGTGATAATGGGTTGCAAAAAGGGTTTTGCATTTAATCTTGTTCAGCAAATGTTCAGAAACAGCCCAAGCGATGGAAAGCCCGTCTTCGGTAGAAGTTCCGCGCCCTACTTCGTCCATAATTACAAGGCTTTTTTCTGTTGCCGCGCGCAAAATATTTGCCGTTTCTGCCATTTCAACCAAAAAAGTTGATTCACCGCGCGCCAGATTGTCAGAAGCGCCGACGCGGCAGAATATTTTATCAACAACGCCGATATGCGCCGATTTGGCTGGCACAAAAGAACCGATTTGAGCAAGCAGCGCAATAAGGGCGTTTTGGCGCAGATAGGTACTTTTTCCTGCCATATTCGGGCCGGTGATGAGCGCAAACGGATTCTGGCTCAAATTCGTGCTGTTGGCAACAAATGCGCCCTGAGGCAAATGCTGTTCAACAACCGGGTGACGGCCTTGTTCAATATTAAAACTGGCAGAATTATCAACAAGCGGGCGCACCCAATGAAAATTGCTTGCACAAAATGAATGCGAAACGCGCAGATCCAAGGCGGCAATTTCGGCGGCATAGGCAAAAAGCGAAGGTATAAACGGCTTCAGCTGATTGCGGAAATCGATGAACAGACTGCGCTCAAGTTCGACTATTTTTTCTGATGCAGACAAAAGTTCACGTTCCAGTTCTTCTAGTTTTGGTGACGTGTAGCGTTCACCTGTAATGTAGGAACGGCGGCGCACAAAATAATCCGGTACAAGGTGCAGGTTTGACTTGCTGACTTCCAGATAATAGCCGCTCTGGTTGTTGTATTTGATTTTAAGGCTTGAAATGCCGGTTTTCTGCTTTTCTTCTTCCAGATATTCTGCAAGAATTTCAGAAAAATCGTTCTGAACTTTGTGAATATGGTCAAGTTCCTCGTTCCAGCCCCGGGCAATCAGCTTGCCTTCGGTTAAAACGATGCTCGGTTCTTCCAGAATTGCACGGTTTATCAAATCGGCAACGGTTTTTGCATTCTGCACGTCTTCCTTAAAAAGGGAAAAATCCGGGCAGCATTCGCGCATTTCGATATAGCGCAAAAGGCTGGTTCGCAAAGCCTGCAAATCCTTGCCGTGGGCGCGGTCCATGCCGATACGGCTGGAAAGGCGCTCAATGTCCGAAACCGCAGACAGAAGCTTGTAAATTGTCTGGGCTTTGTTCTGGTTTTCAACAAAAAACTGAACTTCGTCCTGACGGCGGTTAATCTGGTCAACGTCGGTTAAGGGCAAAAACAGATGCGAACGCAAAAGACGCGCGCCCATCGGCGTTGCGGTATGGTTCAAAACTTCAAAAAGCGTGTACTGGGTACCGCCATCCTGAAGGTTAAGCGTAATTTCCAGATTTTTCCGCGACGCGCTGTCCATTGCCAGAAAACGGTCGTCGCGAAAAACTTTCAGGTTATTGATTTGGTTCAGGCGCGTGCCGGCGTTTTTTGTAGCGTAATCCAGAACAAATCCCGAGGGCACAATTTCCGGCGACTGTTCGCTTAAAGAAAAGGCGTTTAAATTGGCGGTTTTAAAATGTTCCAAAAGGGTTTTGTACGCCGTTTCCTTGGAAAACTGCCAGTCGGGAAAATATGAAATCATTGTATTTTCGCCAGCCAGTTCCAGAACCGGGGCAAACGCGGCATTGTTTTGCAGTGATTTGGGCAACAACAGTTCGCTCGGGCTTACCCGGCTTATTGCCTTTGCAAATTCTTCCGCGTTCTGGTCAACATTCCACGTACAAACCTGAAAAACCGCGGTAGAAACGTCAAGCCACGCAAAAGCAACTTTCTGGGCATCCTTTGCAGGCGCACCCTTTTGAGGCGGAACAAGACAGGCTGTAAAATTGTTGACGGTTTTATCAAGATAGGCGTCTTCTACCGTAGTGCCCGGCGTAATTACTTCAATTACCTTGCGGTCGGTTATGCCTTTGCCCGTGGGCAGCGTAACCTGTTCGCAAACGGCAACACGCTTGCCGTGGCGCAAAAGCCGGGCAACGTAAATTTTCATGGCATGATGCGGTATACCGCACATCGGGCGGCCGGCGCGGTGGGTCAATGTCAGATTAAGCAAACGTGAAACTTCGACGGCTTCTTCATCAAACATTTCGTAAAAATCGCCAAGCCGGAAAAACAGAATTGCATCGGGATATTGTGATTTTATATTTTTATACTGCGCCATCATCGGCGTAAGTGCCTGTTCTTTTTCCATTTTGAAAGTATAAAATTTTAGAACACTAAAAACAAGACTGCATTTGAACAAAAACTGAAAGCATAAAAAAAACGGGCACTTATCAAGTACCCGTTTTATAAAAAATTGCGTTACAATTAGCGGTCACGCGAAAGTTCTTCAATTACAAGGTTTGTAATATCAACAGAAGTGCTGTACCAAAGTACCGATTCTGCCTGCTGCAGGCTTAAAACCAGACTGTAACCTTCACTTTCGGCAATGCGCCCGATTACGGTATAAAGCCGACTGTAAAAATCGTCCGCAAACTGGAGGCGTTTTTTCATGTCGTCAAGCTTAATATTTTTTGCACGGGCGTATTCTGTTAAATATGCAGATTTTTGTGTAATTTCAGCATCAAGACGCTGCATTGCAATCTGGTCGTTGCTTTTCTGTGCGTCAATTTTGCGCAGCTGCAAAGCCTTTAATTCTGCCGTCAAATTGTTAATCTCTGCCTGAAATTCGGCTTTCTGGGTTTCGTAAGCCCGTACCGAAGTTGATTCGCGAAAATAGGTCTGATAAACCACCGATGTATCAACAACGGCAAACTTTGTAATTTGTTCTGCGCAAAGTGAACAAACTGAAGCAATAAAAAAAAATGCACACGCAAAAATTTGTTTTTTCATACAAATCCTCCAAAAATGCGAAATGTAAAAACATTTCAACTATTTTTACCCGCTAAAATACTAGTTATTTGTCATTACGAATGAAATTACAGTTTTCCATTCCGGACCTTTTCCGTTACCCCATCTGAATACGCCGTTTTCCATCTTGAACGTATTTGCAAGCATGAAGCGCAAAGGCAGCTGCTGAACCAGAGAACGTACGCCCGGTCCAAAACTGAAATAGAAATCGCCGGAATGAATTCCGCTGTAATTACTCGGTGCTTCTTCTTTCAGTGCAACAGCATCAAGGAAGAAATCAACAGCCAGAATGTTTGGAACAACAGGAACACGCAATTCAAAGTTGTTAGACCACATCATGTTTCCTTTCTGCTTGTACATTTCGTCCCAACCGCGGCCAACAAACATACCGTCAATCTGCAGGCGGTTAGAACTAGAAATCTGACCGCGAACCGGCTGAATCAAGCCCAAAGCAGAAATTGCAGCAAATGTAACCTGCAAATTATATTTTTCGTTAACCGGAATATTAAACGGCGTAATATAATATTCGCCGATAGTATCAGAACGCAGGAAGAACTGCTTTTCAATCGGCAGCAAACCAGACCAAGACAAAGTCTCTTTTGCAAACCAGCCGGTTGTAGGGTTCGGGCGGTAATCACGCGAGTCAATGCCAACAGCACTCCATATACTGTTCTGCAAGCCCCAGTTGTTTTCATAGCTGGAAATTGTTTCATCAACAGGTATCAAAGAAGTATCGTAAGTATTGCGCAAAAAGTTGTTAGTCAAACCGCCGCTAAGCGACACTACAGAATCATCAAGATACCAGCGGTAACCTAAAGAGTTGCTGAAAGAAACATCCCATGCAACATACGACATATTGTAGTTTGTAATATCCAGACCGTAAGGTGTCCAGACTTTCTGCAAAGTGCTTTCCTTGCTGCGTTCGCCGGACAGATTTGAAGAAAATGAAATCGGGCGGTCAAAAACCCACGGATTTGAAAAACCAAGAGAAATACTCTGTGTATCGGGAGACAAGTTTGTAGAAGCACTGATACTCTGACCTGTTCCACCAAAGTTTGTATCTTTCCATGAAACAAAAAGCGACAGCGGGAAAGCGTTAGGGTCTGTCAAACCGGCAAAAGAAATACCGGCTTCAATTGAAGTCGTACTCTGTTCTTCTACGTTCAAGACAACATTTACCAGATCTTCTTCAGAGCCCTGCATAACATCCGGTACAATGGAAGAGAAAAACTGCGAGTTATACAAGTTATGCAAACCGTTGGTCAGTTTGGTACGAGAGAAAATATCACCTGGTTTCAGCGGCATTTCGCGCAGGATTACGGAATCGAGGGTTTTCTTGTTTCCCTGTACCGTAATGTTTTCAACGTGGCTTCTGCTTCTTTCGTCAATGTAAACCATAAACGAAATCTGGCGCATGTCCGGGTCTTTCTGTTCTTCAGGAATAATTGCAGTCGTAATGTAGCCGTTTTCGTAATAAACATCAGAAAGAGAACTTAAACCGTCCTGAAATTTTGTATAGTTGAAAACGTCATTAAGCTCCATTTTAACTTTTGAAGCCAGATAATCCGAAGAAAAAAGCCAGTTACCCTGAAAATCAATGCCGGCATAAGTGTACTGGTAACCTTCAGAAATAACAAAAGTAATATCCATTACGCTGTTACCGTCGTTGTCAAGACTTTCTTCGCGGATAACGTCAACCAGATTAACGTCAATGTAACCGCGGTTCAAATAATAGGTCAAAATTGACTGCTTATCCAATTCCAAGGTTGATTCCTGGAATGAACCTTTGTTGAAAAGACTTTTTTCTTTAAGTTTCAAAGTACCTTTCAGGGTTTTGTCAGAAAAAATCTGGTTGCCCTGAAAATTGATAGAACGGATAACAGTTGCAGAACCTTCGTTAATAAGGAAAGAAACATCAATTCCGCCGTTGTCGTTTGGTTTGTAGGTTGCACCAACGCGAACATTTGTAAAACCTTTTTTAAGGTAAAGTTCGCGGATTTTGTTTTCTTCAGCGGCAAGAACGGCAGAAGAAAAAATATCATCTTCCTTAATTGAAACAGCCTGCTTCAATTCAGTCTGGCGGATTTTCATGTTGCCGACAAACAGAATTCTTGTAATGGTCGGGTTTTCTTCAACGCTGAATTTAAGGATAACTCCGCTGTAATCTGCATTTGCAGGCTCGATGCTCATTTCGTAAGATTCAAAATAATCCAGAGAACCGATGCGGCTCAGAAGGTCGTAATACAGCTCGTCAGAAAAATCACTGCCGATATATCTTTTTGTAATAGCATTCAAGTCTGATTTTTTTATGGAAACAAGTCCTTCAAAGTTTACAGCCTTTACCGGCTTGCCGTAAAACCAGTCATCGTCCTGCGAAAAAACAGAAGCAACGGCAACCAGCAAAAAAGCTGCGCAAATCAACAACATTTTTTTGCTTTTCAATAACATTCAATACTCCCAAAAGTCATACTTTTTAATTCAACAAGCCGCAGGCAACAGCAGAAACCGTTTCAGCGGCAATCACAACTGAAATTTCCATGACAAAGTTACTGTATTATAAGGAACCCACAAATTTGTCTTAAAACTTTTAATTGCAGTTACATCCGGTGCAATACTCCATCGAATGGTTGCAAAAGGCGATTCCATTTCAAAACCAATTTCAGGCTGAAGCTTTAAGCCCCGGAGCAAATTATCGTTATTTACAAACTTTTCATCGTAAACTAACTGAATCATTGCGTCAGCGTACAAAGAATCGCCCAGAAACTTGCCGACATAAACCGTAGTATTGTCAAGCAGGTTGCCCAGAGAAACACCCTTGTCGTATTTACCGGCATTGGCATTAACAATAGACATAAGCGAATTCTGCACGACTGGAATTCTAAATGAAAAAATATCAAATTTCAGTACATTACGCAACTGCTTTTCAACCTGCTTGAAAACCCCCATCTGAAAACCGTAGTCCATAAGACCGAAAGCCACGCTGGCAATGGCAGAATCATCGCTGCGGTTGGAAGCCGTTAAAGCCTGCCCCAGAAGTTCCATAATTTCTGCCTGGGTTTTTGCCGGGCTTGCTGAAAGAGTTGGCGACAAGTTGCTTAAAAGCTGGTTTTCGGCAGAAAGAATAATCTTAACCTGCCGGTTGTCGGCATCGCGTTCACGGATTTCTGCATTGAACGTAATGCGCGGATCAAAACGGTCTTGGTTTTCGTCAAATACGATGCGGCCCTGACGCAGATAAAAGCTTCGTCCGATGTAGAACACTTCACCGCCCCTGAACGGTACATCGCCTTTAAAAGAATAAGTGCCCATTGAAGTATCGCAGAGAACGTAAACTTTCGTTTTTGGAACAACAGTTGCCCATACCAGCGGATTTTTGCGCGACGGGTAACAGACTTCACATTTTTCACCCAGTTCAACCTGCAAATCAACTTTTGCGTCAAGCTTCTTTTTGCCGCTGCTTTTCATTTCGTCTTTTTTATAAGTATTCAGCTGTGCCGAAACCCTGTCTGCCTTTAAGTTGCCGGTCATGCGGAATTCATCCAGAGTCATTTCCATGGTAATGGCACCCGCAACATCGCCGGTAAGGTCAAAAAAGTTCATTGCAAACATGCCCGGAATCTGGGCTTTTTCCAAAGTACGCACGTTCATTGAAAGAGTATCAAAACGCCAGCGGTCAAAATATGCAAAGGCATCAAAAAGCATGAAACCGTTTTTAACATTTACGGCAAGCGGTTCTACGCGGAAAGTACTCTGCACAACCGAAATCGGCAGTCTGGCAACTTTTATCGTATCCGTAATGTACATAGGCAGGCGCACTTCAAAATCGTCAATTACAAAATCGCCGTCAAATTCCGGGTCGGTCAAAAGACCGCTAATCATGCCGTTGCCGCTTAAAAAGCCGTTTTCTACCATAATTGCAGGATAAGTCAAGACACCTTTCAGACGCTGCAAGTCTGCGCGCACATTACGCGCCGCAATGAGGATTTTATTCTTTTTAGGGTCAATTACGCCGGAAAATTTGCCGGTTAAAGCCGAAGGTTTTGCAAAACTAACAGAAAGAGAACCGGTATCAAGCTCGTAATAAGCCCTTACCTCGTCCTTTATGCCGCCGTAAAGGTCAAAACGCTGGTCAGTTTTTACAATTGAATAATTGTAAGTATCCGGCACGTTAATCAAATCGCCGCTAATGCCGGCAACCGCCAGCTGAACGCTAAAATCTTTTGGTACGCTGAACATCGCGCTGGATTTAACATCATAGTCTTCTGTCTGGCTGACGCCGGCACAGGTAAAAACCAGCGGAACTTTGACTTTGTGCATTGCCTTGCTGTCCGGGAAAAACGTGCCCAGATAATCAAAGCTCAAAACGCCGCTGAAAGTTTGCGGAACAAAATCAAGTACAACGTTCGTAACCTGCTGGCTGCGGTAAAGCACATTTATGTTTTCAAGGCTGAAATGCCCGTCTGCAAACAAAACCGAACCGGCAAAATCCATCGGATAACCGTTTATTGAACACGAAGAATCCAAAACGTGTACATTAAACAAAGGTTCCATCAAAGTGCCCGAAGCATTAAGCGAAAAACTTAGCTTGTTGGAAGAGTTCTGCCGGTTTAAAATTCTGGAAAAAGCAAAATCGTTTACGGAACTTTCCAGAGTGAAATAATAATCTTTGTTGAAAGATGCCATGTAATTCGGCACCATTTCCGGGTTGGAAACCGCAAGATTAAGGTCAAAACTTTCGGTGCTGAAAGGATTTACCATTTGCAGATTGCCGGTAATTGAATCAATTATGCCGTCGCTGTACAGCCAGCTTGCAGAACCTGCCCCGGCAAGCGCGCCGATGCTGTCGATGTAACTTATGTTTTCAATAAGCATGCCGCTGTTGTTTGCCACGCCCTGCAGCGAAAATTTCGGGCGTGCCGCAATGACTTTGCTGATTTCTTCAATTTCAAGCATCGATAAATGCACGTTCCAGTCGCTGCTGTCCGTAATGTCGCCTTCAAGCTGCATGGAAGCAGACAAAAGCATATTTGAAATTTTTACCGGCATTGCCGAAAAACGCAGGTTTGCAAGTTTGGACTCTTTCGGCGTAAGGTTGCAGTAACCTTCCAGACCGTAGTCGCCCAGAAGCGAAACATAGGAATCGGGCACAAAAGTACCGCCAAAATTATACGGAATACCGTTAAAATCCAAAATTGCAGAAAGAATAATATCCTTGAATTTTTCGCCCATATCAACTTGTAGCGAACCTGTTAAAATCTGCCTTGCAATTTTCAATTCAATCTGGTTAAGCGAAAACAGATTTTCGCTGCCGCTTAAGCTGAATTTCAAGCTCTGGTCTTTGCCTTTTGTATGCATCACGCTTACAATTGGCACGTTTACGGAATATGACTTGAAATTCGTATCTACAAAGCCGTTCAGCGTTAGATTGTACGGAACAAGCTTTTTGGCAGTTTTTGTAAGGCTTTTTACGGCTTTAGGCTTGGCAAAAAAACTTGCGGCTTTGCAAATGCTTACGGTACTTAAATTTGTACACTGAATGTTTGCCATTAAACCGTTGCCGTTTTCAAAAGAATAGTTGCCGTCTATAAAAATCGTGCCGGATTTCTGTGCAATCTGGCTGTAAACATTCGTCGCTTCAGCTTCGGCGCTGATAATGCCGTTCTGGCTTAGCAGAATATCGCCCAGCTGGCGGTTTACAAACAGTTTGTCAATCTGCCCGGCGGCGTTGCTTGCAAAAACGCTGGAAACATTTGCATCTGCGGCAAAAAACGTAAAATCCAGCCCCCTGCCTGCCGGCGAAACATTCAGGCTGATATTTTTAAAAGACTGTTCGCCAAAATTTAAGCGCGGAATTACAAAATGCGTACCTTTTGCCGCGCCTTTTGCCGTTTTAAGCGGGTTGCAGAAAATTTGCGCCGCAAGCTGGTTACCGTTGCTAAGGGCAATTTTACGCAAATCAAAATTGCCGTTTACTGCCCATGTATTAAAATTTGCACTGCCGGCAAAACCGGCGGCAAACGGCGCACTGTCAAACGAAAAATTTTTAATGTTTATTGCATTTTTTGTGCCGCTAAAAGCGTACAAAGCATTTATGCCGCCTTTTACAAGCTTTTCTGGCAAAATCAAGCCGCCGTCTACGTTGTAGGACAAAACGCTTTTTTTGCTGTTTGCCCATACTTCGTAAACGCCGTTAAAGTCAGAACCCTTTATCCTGCGCAGGCGCACAGAATTAGCCTGAATCGGCAGCAAATCGTAAAAATCCAGATTTTCGCTGTCAAGCCGGGCGTAAAAATCGCCAGTTTTAAAGGCGTAGTCGGCGCGAATATTGAACGGGCGCAGGTTCTGAACCATACGGAGCGCCAAGTTTTCTTTTGTAACAGAAAGCAGGAATGCAATTTTGGAAATGCTGTATTCGCCCACTTTCTGATTGAAAAAATTCAGCTGCGCAGAAGCTTCGGAAAAATCCTGCGTGCACGAACCTTTCGCGCTTATGTCCAGACTGATTTTATTGTTATTGCCCTGCAAGAATTTCGGCAGTTTTTTCCCCAGAAGCTGGGCGTTCAAACTGCTTTCGATTTCAATTTTGTTCCGCATTGTTTTTGCGTCAGGGCTTAAAGAAGCTTTTTTTATAAAAAGTTCCGCAACGGTGCTTTTATCCAGAAACCTTAAAAGTATGTTCCTGAAGGAAATTGTAAAAGTCAGATTGAAAGCTTTTTTGCTTTCTTTTTTCAGGTCTTCAAAACTTTTTATGTTGTATTTTTCAAGACCTTCAACTTCAATTTTTAAATCGTCTTCCTGTTTGGGCAAAGCGCCGCGTTCTGCAAGATTGGGCAGTTCATGCGGTCTGGCTTCTTTTTTTGAAAATTTTTCAATAATCTGCTGCAAAAGCTGCATATCGCTTTTGGTAGAAAAACTGATTGTACCGCCGTCGATGACAAATTCCTTAATTGCGCCGGAATAATCGCCTTTTATAATCTGCCAGATGTTGTATTTTAAAGAAATTTTATCAAATTCAATTAAAATCTGCCCGGTTTCGGCATTTTTCAGCTTTATGCCTTCAAACTGAATGCTTGAAAAAAGTGACGGAGAAAGAGAATCGTAGGAAACTTCGAGACCCAAATCTTTTGTATAGGTATTTAAAAAGTTAAAGGCAACGGCATTCAGTTTTGAGGCAAAATTGTAATACACCGGTCGCATGGCAAACAGAATAATGCCAATAAGCAAAATAAACAGCAAAGCGATAAGTGCATATTTTAGAAAAGATGATTTCATGCCGATTACTCGTTAAACAATCCCAAATGCAAAACTTTTATTTTTCAGTTTTGCGGTAAAATATAAGCCCTATTCTACAACAAAAAGGAAACAAATTAAAATGGTATTAAATAATTTCGTTGTTTTTGAAGGCATTGACGGTGCCGGAACCACAACCCAGTTGAAATTATTGCAGGAAAAACTTGCAGGTTATTCAAAAACAAAATCGTTCTTCACTTTTGAACCTTCGCCAAACCCGACCGGCGTTTTTCTGCGCCAGGTGCTGAAAGGCGAAATTAAACTGCATCCAGATACCATTGCCCGGCTTTTTGCCGCCGACCGCTGCGAACACCTGTACGGCGCAAACGGCATTGCCGAACTTTGCAGCCGGAACACGCTGGTTGTATGCGACCGCTATATTTTTTCTAACCTTGCATACCAGAGCACCGAATGCGGCGCAG
Source organism: Treponemataceae bacterium (assembly GCA_024402495.1). Taxonomy (GTDB): domain Bacteria; phylum Spirochaetota; class Spirochaetia; order Treponematales; family Treponemataceae; genus UBA1240. The sequence continues at coordinate 11,629 of JAKSTR010000007.1, read as the reverse complement.
ATTTGCCGCGCCAGCTGAACGAAGGTTTTCCGCTGCCGCAAATTGTATTTTACTTTGACCTTGAACCTTCTGTATCAATTAACCGTATAGGCGGGCGCGGGGTTACGGAAATATATGAAAAAATTGATTTTCTTGAAAAAACCCGCAGGAATTACCAGTCTATAATGGAAGAATATAAAGACAAAACTCAAATCGTTCATATTGACGCAACCCAAAGCGTAGAAGCGGTTTTTGAAAAAATATGGGGCATTATTGGCAATTTGCCGATAATCAAAGCGTGAAAAAATTTGCAATTACTTTAATAGTTTTTATATGTGCCTCACTGCCGCTTTCGGCTTACGTAGTTTCTTATAAAGAACAGTTTTACAGAATGTACCATGTGCATTACCAGCAGTACCCGGACGATGTCATTGAAAACATTTACTGGCTTGAACGTGCCGCTGCCGCCGATTTTGCAAATCCGCAGTATGCAATGGCAAAAATTACAGACAAAACTGACTGGGAAAAATACCGCTATCTTTTTATGATGCACATAAACTTAAAGCTAATTGAACAGCATTTGCGCCTTGGCAGGTACTGGGACAAGAATGTTGCTTATTTTTACGATGCGCCGTGGAAGGAACAGTATCTGCGCGATCTGGAAACAGCCGAAACAGCTTACCGCGCCGGTCTGTACTATTGGGAAGAAGCAAAGCTTTGGTCTGAAAAAGCAAGGCAAGGCAAATTCAACTTTTTGTACTTAACCGACATTCAGTCATGGGAAGACGAAAACGCGCGCATTGAAAACGGAAAGCTGGATTACGGCAAGACGATTAACCGCGAACTTGACCGGCTGCTGAAAGTAAAAGCCCAGTTTGAAGCGATGGACGAAAACACATACTGAATAGAAAACCGAATTTCAGTAAATCAGACGAATTAAAAAGACAGCCTTTATCACGGGCTGTTTTTTTATGCCCAGCGCGTTTTTGGCATTATCGAAAACTCGCGAACCATGCCCAGCGCGTTTTTTGCATTATCGAAAACTCGCGAACACTGCCCAGCACGTTTTTAGCCTTTTCAAAAACTCGCGAGCCATGCCCAGCACGTTTTTAGCATTTTCGAAAACTCGCGAGCCATGCCCAGCACGTTTTTGGCATTATCGAAAACTCGCGAGCCATGCCCAGCACGTTTTTTACCTTTTCAAAAACTCGCGAACACTGCCCAGCGCGTTTTTAGCCTTTTCAAACCTCAGCATTCGGGGCTGCTTATTCAAATATTTTTGCGTTTGAAAAAATTCTGCAAATTATGTACCATTCTGCACATGGCATCAGATGATATTTTTCCCGGATATTTCGACTGGGCGGCTACAACCCCCGGCGACCAGACAATTTTACAAAACGCACTTCAGCAAACCTGCACCAGTTTTGCAAACCCTTCAAGCGTACACAAGGAAGGCCTGCAGGCAAAAGTCCTGTTAAGCAGCGCACGCAAACGCTGTGCCGCAGCCCTTGGCGTAAAAGAAAACAACCTGATTTTTACTTCCGGCGGCACGGAAAGCGACCACTGGCCGATAGTTTCGCTTTTGCAGCGCCCGGCACTGCGCAACAGCCAAAGCCGCGGCAATATCGTAATTTCGGCAATTGAACACCCGGCAATACGGGAAATGGCAGAAAGCATGAAAAACTGCGGTTTCAATGTAATTTCTGTTTTGCCGGAAAAAGACGGAAGAATAGACGCGGAAAAGCTGCTGGAAAAAGTAGACGACGAAACGCTGCTGGTTTGCGTAATGGCAGTAAACAACGAAACAGGCTGCATTCAGCCGGTTTACCAGATTGCAGACGGTTTGAAGGCAAAATTTGCCGGCAAAAAAAAGCCCAAATTTCACGTAGACGCAGTTCAAACTATTGGCAAAGTGCCATTTTTCCCGGCTTATCCCGGCATAGACAGCGCGGCTTTCAGCGGTCACAAACTGCGCGGACCACGCGGCATAGGGCTTTTGTACCTGTCACAGCGGCAGGAACCTTTTATGCGCGGCGGCGAACAGGAATCTTCCCTTAGACCGGGCACCGAAAACCTTTTTGGAGCCCTGGCAATTGCAGAATGTCTGGAACGCTACGCATTGACGCCCAAAAACGCCCAGTCTGCGCTGGCGTGTGCCCAGACAGACGACCCGAATGTAATTTTGCAGAATGTGGCAAACCAGAATGCTGCCCGGCGTTATTGCCAGCAGATTGAATATACTTTTGATTTTCTGGAAAACTTAAAGAAACTAAAAGGCACGGCACTAATTCCGCAAGTCCGGGGCGAAACTGAAAAATACAGCACAATCCGGATGTTTTCGCCGTGGATTGTGCAGGCTTCTTTTGAAAACATACCGGGCGAAGTCATGGTAAGGGCTTTAAGCGAAAAAGGTTTCAGCATTTCTACAGGTTCGGCGTGTTCTTCGCGCAAACTTAGCCGCCCGATTCTGGAAGCGATGGGCGTAAAAAAAGACCAGTCCGCAAACGCGGTGCGTTTTTCTTTTGGCTGCGAAACCCGAAACGAAGACATGAAAAATCTTTTGGCGGCAATTGCAGAAATCCGTTCAATGTTTTAGCTGTTTTTGCTGCACAATTTTTCAATTGAATTGCAGAACTTTGCAGAATATCTAAAAAAAACAAAAGGCACCGAAAAAATACTTTCCGGTGCCTTTTGTTTTTTTAAGCCGCATTTCAAAATGCAGTTTAAAACATGGAAAATCCACCTGTTTTGGGCAAAACAAAGCAGGTGGACTAATTTCACTTTTTTAATAACAAATAGCAATACATCAATAATCCATTTTCCTCAGTAACTCCCATTTGAGGAATGAAAATCTACAAAATCTTATTGCTGCCCTTCGCCGCTGTTTTCCGACTTTTCAATTTTGTCAGACTTTTTTGCTTTGCTGCCTGCAACAGCAAACAGTTTTTTTACAAGGCCGATTCTTCCAAAGCAAATAAAGTAAAGCAGCCAGATTGCAGCCAAAATTGGAATTGCATAAATCACAAAGTAGAAAATTCCTACCAGAAAATCTGCAAAGAAATTAAGCACGTCTGCCCAAAGCTGGCGGAATTTTTTACCCAAATCCGGGTAACGGTAGCCAATCTGTGTCTGGTTAACCTGCAAATGACCATAAATCGTAATAGTTGCAAAATCAATGCGGTTATTCAAACGCTTAAACTGGCCTTCCATCGATTCAATATCGCTCTGAACATTATTAAGTTCTTTTTCGATGGAAATCATGTCTTTTACGCTTGCGGCTTCTTTAAGATAAGTCTGCAAACGTTCGCGCAGAATTTTACGGGTTTCCAAACGTGTAGAAAGGTCGTAAAACTGGTCGGTAACGTCTTCGGTATAAACAGAACGGTGTTCGGTTTTGCCGAATTCGGCAGTGCCTTCCATTGCCTGATCAAAAAATTTCGCAGGAATTCGCGCCGTAACGTTCATATTATTGTTGTTAATGGAAGAATTCGTAATGTAACCGCCGTAAGATTCAACCCAGGCGGCAATTTTCTGTTCCGTTTCTTCCAGATCGTTAACCAAAAGATTAACGTCGCCGTTATAAATAAGCTTGCGCTGCTGGCTGATATTTACATTGCTGTTCATATCAATATTTGTTGCGCCGGAATTTTCTTCAAACGCCATGTCTGCAACAGCAGAATTGGTTACCATTACTTCTTTGGCAGCTTTCATTACCCGCGGCGCAGCCATCGGCGCTTCATAGCTGGCAGATTCAAAAACCATTTCGTCATCATAAACTGCAAATGAGTCAGATTTCTGCATCATTCCGCCCGCCGATTTTTTAGAACAGGCAGAAAAACTTAGCGCCGCAGCACATGCCAAACCAAATACAGCAACTGCGCCGGTAATAACCTTTGCAGCGGAAAAATTCATTTTAATTTTCATATAAATCTCCTGGCTTTTATAAAGCAGAAAGCTAAAACTTTCTTCAGCTTTCTGTTAATTCGGTCTTGTTAATTACGTAAAAAATAACACGCATCCGGTAAAAAAAGTTTCAGCAAAACATGCCTTTTTAATTGAACTTTAATGAAACCTTAATAAAGTTTTAATAAATCTTTAATAAATGCGCATTTTTTTAAATTTCTTTAATCTGATTTTAATCTTTCCGTATTTTTTCCGCACCCAAAGTACGCATCACACAACCTTTGCGCCACAAAACACTACAAAGCACCAAAAAGCGCAAAAAAAGCAAAACTGAAAAAAAATACATTCCGCAATTTTTTATTCGTGCATCGGGATATTAAAACCGACTGCAACCGCTTATTAAGAACAACATACCTCGCTGATTGCGGCGAGGTTGTTAATTGCGCGCAAAATAAAACTGCCTGCACTTTTTATAAAATGCAGGCAGTTAAATATCTTGCAAAAACGCAAACACCAAATTAAAGCGAATCAAAAATCAGTTCAACAACTTCTTCCATTCTGCTTACCGGGTGAAAGGTTAAACCTTTTTTAACGTGTTCCGGAATGTCGTCCAAATCGCGCACATTTTGTTTTGGGATAATAATGTGCTTAATTTTATTGCGTTTAGCCGCCACCGTTTTTTCCTTTAAGCCGCCAATCGGCAAAACATTGCCCGTAAGCGAAAGTTCGCCGGTCATGGCAAAAGCCGGTTTTATGCACTTTCCGCCAACAAGCGAAAGCAAAGCCGTTGACATCGTTATACCGGCAGAAGGACCGTCTTTTGGCGTTGCTCCTTCCGGTATGTGCAGGTGAATAAAGTTTTTGTCAAACCAGTCGCTTGCACAGATGCGTTTTTCTATTGCGTAACGGCGCACCCAGCTTAATGCAATGCTTGCAGATTCTTTCATTACGTCGCCCATCTGCCCGGTTAACTGCATGCCTTCTTTACCGTGGTTGCTTATAGCTTCAATAATCAAAGTATCGCCGCCCATACTTGTCCACGCAAGCCCGATTGCCGTACCGGCGGTATCGGCTTTTTTAATTTCGTCTTCGTCAAAAATCGGCTTACCCAGGTATCTGGCAATATCTTCGCCTGTAACTTCAAGTTTTGCAGACAACGCTTCGGCACGCTGTTCATCGTCCTGAGCGGCTAAATATGCGTCGCCCGTTAAAAGTTCAGTTGCATACTTGCGGTGTATTTTATCAAGATTTTTTTCAAAATTGCGCACGCCGGCTTCACGCGCATATTTATTGGCAATTGCCAGAAGCATTTCCTTGCTGTATTTAACCTGACCTTTTTTCAGGCCGTTTTTTTCAAGGCTGCGCGGTACAAGGTATTTTTTGGCAATTTCAACCTTTTCCTGATCAATATAGCCCGAAAGACTGATAATTTCTGCGCGGTCAAGCAGCGGCCCCGGAATGGAATCCAGCGAATTCGCCGTAAGAACAAACAGAATGTTTGAAACGTCAAACGGCAAATCCAGATAATGGTCGCGGAAAGCCACATTCTGTTCGGGGTCAAGCACTTCCAGCAAAGCAGAAGAAGGGTCGCCCTGATAGCTTGATGACATTTTGTCAATTTCATCAATCATAAAAACCGGCGCCTTAGATTTTACAATCTTCAGCCCCTGAATGATTTTTCCCGGCATTGCACCAATGTAAGTACGCCGGTGACCTTTAATTTCGGCTTCGTCGCGCATACCGCCAACAGAAAACCTGAAAAACGGCTTGTTCATGGCTTTGGCAATAGAACGTCCGACGCTGGTTTTACCAACGCCCGGCGGGCCAACCAGCAGAATAATAGAACCCTTGCTGTCGTTTCTGAGTTTTCTAACGGCAAGATATTCAATTATGCGCTTTTTAACGTCTTCAAGCCCGTAATGGTCGGCTTCAAGCATTTTTTTAGCCGCCGCAAGGTCATAATTTTCAGGTTCAGGGTCGTTCCACGGAAGATTTGCAATAGTTTCTATGTAATTGCGCACCATCGTATATTCGCTGGAACCGGCTTCCATAAGCGAAAGTTTTTCCAGCTCAGATTCAACGGCTTCCTTAATTTCGCCCTCAAAATGAAAAGCGTCTATTTTTTCCTTGAATTTCTGATAGTCAGAACTTTTGGCATCGGTTATCATGCCAAGTTCTTCTTTTATGTTCTTCAGTTCTTCCTTCAAAAAATATTCGCGCTGATTTTTTTCAATTCTTTCGTTAATTTCGCTTTGAATTTTCTTCTGAATGCGCAAAAGTTCCTGTTCTTTTTTGATGAAGACAAGAACCTGTTCCATGCGCTGGCGCACGTTTGTCATTTCAAGAATGCGCTGCTGGTCTTCTTTATCAACGTTCAAAATTGAAGCAATAAAATCGGCAATTTTTCCACTCTGGTCGATGTTTACCATGTTCAGGCGCATTTCTTCCGAAAAAAGCGGATTGTTGTCCGAAATTTCTTTCATTTCGCTTATCAAGGCACGGGTTAAGGCTTTTACTTCAAAAGTGTCGTCTTCTTCGTCTTCAAGGTAGTCAACCAGCGCCACCATCGGTTCGCGCGGACTGAGCACCTTTTTTATGCGGAAACGCTTTACGGTAGAAATAAAAATATTTACGCCGCCGTCCGGCAAATTGATTTTTTTAACGATGCGCGCCGCAGTACCAACGGTATAAAGGTCGCTGGCACCGGGTTCTTCGACATCGTTTTTTACCATTACAATACCAATCAAACCGTCGGCGCCGTATGCAAGCTCAACAGCGTTGGCGTCTTCCGGCGAACTTATCATAAGCGGGGTAAAAACACCCGGAAAAATCGGGTGACCGGCTAACGGAATTAAATACAATTTATTAGAAAGTACCTGATCTGCAGGAATAATATTAGGTTCTGCCATAAATACCTCATATTTAATATGGTAATATTTTTTTCAAAAAGCAAATTTTAAGGTGTTTTTTTTGCAATTTATTCTGTTTGCAGGCTTTTCAAGTTGAAAAATTTCCATTCCGCATATCGGCGCAGATATTTTTGGCGCAAAAAATGCCATCGCAGACGTAAAGACAGAAGCTTGCGCCGGTATTGCAAAAATATTCCATAATACAGGCGATACTGGCGCACAAAACCGCAATGCGCAGAATATCTAAAAAAGCACCGGCATTGCCCCAAAAGCCATTTTTCAAAAATGCAAAAAAAATGCGCCAGTTCTAATTATTTTTGTCGGGCAAGCGGAACTCGAATCCGCGACCCCCAGTCCCCCAGACTGGTACGCTAACCAACTGCGCTATTGCCCGACAAAAGCAACTAAAATTGACGCAAAAACGCGACTAGATTACCAAAAAAGCCCCGTTTAGTCAACGAAGAGGCACAGAGCCAAAAAAGCCCGGCGCTTCTTTGACTGCCATGCAGCACCATGCACCATCCTGCACGCCTGCGCCAGCAGATTTAATACGCGGATGCAATTTCAGCAAGAACGAACGATAAATTGCAAGCCTGCAACAAAGCATCGTTCGTTCTGTCTGTCATTTTTTTATAGAAGAAGTGAAAAAATTCAGTAATTCAGCAAAGAAACGCCGGATTTTATAAAACCGCCAAATACCGCGAACAAAGCCTTAAAACATTTGCCCAAAAACCGGCGCATAAACTAATTCTTAAGTACACTTTTATAAACTTCTGCGGTTTCGCGGGTTGTTTTTGCCCAGTCAAAAAGCTTTAAGCGTTCCCTGCCCTTTTCAACCAGTTCCTGCTGCTTAGCCTGCGACATAAGCACGGAATTAATTTTTTCGCGCATATCGTCAATGCTGTACGGGTCAAAATAAACGCCGGCATCACCCGCAATTTCCGGAAAACAGCTTGCATTGCTTAAAAGCAGCGGACAGCTTGAAGCAAAAGATTCCAGAATGGGAATGCCGAAACCTTCGTAAAGCGACGGAAAAACAAAAAGCAAGGCTTTTGAATACAAATCGCTTAATTCCGCATCGTTTACAAAACGGCTTTCTACCCTGTCGCCAATACCAAGCTGGTCTAAAAACCACAATTCCCAGCTGGCAAATTTTGAACCGGTACAGATAAGTTTCAAATTGTTTTCTATTAAAACAGGCGCAACAGCCCGGGCAAAATTGGCAAAGTTTTTGTAAGAAGCCCTGTTGCCGGTAAACAGAATGTAATTTTCCTTCCTGGCATTTTCTGATACCGGGAACGAATTGCCCAGATAGGTAACTTCTACTTTTTCCGGCGAAATGTCAGGATAAATGCGCAGAAGGTCTTTTTTAGTGCATTCACTGATTGCAATAATCTTGTCAGCTTTGTGCACGGTTTCTTTACGCATATTTATCATTTCGCCGTCGCACATCATTTCGGGGAAAAGTTCATAAATCATGTCGTAAACGGTTAGAACGACTTTTTTGCTGGTGTTAAAATACGGCGAAAAATATGTCGGGTGCAGAATATCTACAGAATCGCCGTTCATCTGTTTAACAGATTCACCTTCGTTAAGGCGCTTTAAGATACGGCGGCGGCCTTTGAAATTAAAGGAAACCGGAAAATCTTTATGAAGCCCCATGTCTTTTAAATATTCATTCGACGAATAAACGCCGGTAACAGAATAATTAAACAGACCTCCGCTGTTTTTCATCAGTTCAATAAAATAGCGCGAAATACCGCCGAAACGCTGCATCAGCCAAATCTGGTGGTCGTATAATACGTTCATTTTTTCTGCTCCATTTTTTCTATCATTTCTTTTAAAGTTTCTTCCAGCGAATATTCTGTCTGCCAGCCCGTATCTTCTATAATTTTCCGGTTGCTGCCAACAATTACCATATTGTCGTTTGGCCTTATTTTTTCAGGGTCAGTTACGGCGGTAACTTTTACGCCGGCAATTTCTGCAATCGAATCAACAATTTCTTTAAGCGAACGGCCTTCGCCTTTGCAGACATTGTACAATTCGCCTTTTTTGCCTTTCTGCAAAAGCAAATAATAGGCCTTTACAACGTCGCGCACATCCAGAAAGTCGCGGATAATTGACAAATCGCCGGTACTGATTGAAATGTTTTCAACGCCCTGCTTTTTCTGTTCCAGAATCTGCTTTATGAATGAAGGTACAACAAAACAGTCGCGCTGACGCGGACCTATGTGGTTAAAGGAACGGGTCAAAACTATATCAAGCCCGAAAGAATCCACATAACATTTGGAAAGCATTTCCTGCGAAACTCTGGCAATGGCGTAAGGACTTACCGGCTGAAGTTTTTTTTCTTCGGTCAGCGGTATCTGGTCTCTGGTTACGTTTCCGTATTCTTCCGAAGAACCAATTGACAAAATACGGCATTTTACCCCGATTTTTCTTACCGCTTCCACCATGTTCAGAAAAATGTTGGTGTTGTTCATAAAACAGCCAATAGGGTCTTTCCAGCTTGCGCCAACGCTGCTGAAGGAAGCAAAATGTACAATATAATCCGGATAAAAAGAATGAATTGCAATTTCCAGACTGTTCACGTCCAGAAGATTCATTGATAAAAAACGGATATTTAAATTTTCAAACTTATAATCTGTGTCATAATCTGGCGGCAGGGCTAAATCTACGCCCAGAATTTCTGTTTTTTCGCCGTTTTCTGCAACGCGGTTTAATAAATCCAAAAAATAGAAAGAAACAAAACCAGAAAAACCGGTTATTAAATATTTTGCCATAAAAAATTTTCCATTCAACAAATTAACTGAACAATGCTAGCATTTTTGCCCTTTTTTGAATAGACAAAGCCCGTAAACCAAAAAAAAAGCCCGGCAGCTATTTGAGCCATGTAGCACCATGCACCATCCTGCACCCTTTTTTGCATTACATATCGCTCAAAAAGTCGGTCAGCGGTATTTCGTCTCTGCAAAAGGCAATACGGCGGCGGCTGGTTCTGGCATAGGCTTCGTCCTGTTCGTCCCAGTTGCAGGCAACAGCGCCAAATCGATATTTGTAATCCAGTTCCATGCCCAAATCCCAGTAGGCAAAACCGTGCTTTTTAAGATATAAGCCCAGCACCACCATCTGCACCGTACCGATATCGTCTTCCTTATGAAAGCCGCTTAAACTTGCGTAAACATTGCCGGTCACAAAACCAAATTCACCTGCAACCAGTTCGCCGTCATGCCAGATTTCAACAGAATCAACGCTGATGCTTTCGTCCGGGTTCTGGTTTATCTGCGTAAACTGTTCTACCAAAAGAGGATAAAGCCATGTTTCGTTGCGGTAAGTGTTTTTAAGTTCTTCCATGCAAAGACTAAAGTTTTTGTTGAAAGTTAAAGTGTAATCAGCAAATCTTTTTTTTATAAGAGAAGGCACTTTTTGGGGTATGCGGAAATTGTTGAAAAAAATGATAAGTTTTTTGGAATGATAGCGGATTGTTAAAAGCTGAACGCAAAAGCGAAAAAACGGCGGAATTTTCCGGAGATTTTCGGCTGCATCAATTTCTTCGCCTGCTTCGCCAGCCGCATTACGGTTAAAGCCGCCAGTTTCAGAAAAATCCACCGGAATGTCTTTCAGATTTTCAAAAAAAGCATCGTCGTATTCTGCGGCAAGCCGTTTGGGCAGTTCGCGCCGGTGGCAAATGCGCCGGGTTGTTGCAAGCGGATAAAAGCCCAGTTCCAGCGCCTTGCGGATAATTTTGGGATCAAAATCGTCGCAAACTGCCGTATCGTAAACGACATCCAAAATCGAAGCATCCCAGTCGTCGTTAAAATCGTTAAAATATGAAATTTCCCGGTAATTTTTTTCCAGCAGACTGCGGATATTCTGCAAATCTTCTGCTTTTTCAATTACAAGCGAACAGTCATAAAGGGCACGCCCCCACAAATCTTCCAAATGCATGAGCCTCATGGGAATGATTTTAACATATTTTAACCTGATTTTCCATTAAAGCCTTTACAAAGCGCCTGTTTGGTACACAGGCAAATTCGCTGTGCTGAAAATGTTTTTTTTGGTCGAAAATAAACAGATAGAACATTTGGTTTATAGAAAGTTATAGAACAAATTCAATAGAAAAAAAACGCCGTATGGCATTACAGGAAAACAATGAAACTGATAAAAACTAAATTGAAAAAATCACTTACAGTTCTTACTGCTTGCGCAATAAGCATCACGATGTTAAGTTCGTGCGTTTCGGCGGCAATTGCAGGCGTTTCGGCAGTTCCGCTTACCGCCGCAGTTGTGGCAAGCGTTGTAAAAGGTATTGGCGAACCGCCAACCGAAGAAGAAAAAGCCAGAAACAAACAGGACGCCATCAATAATCTTAGAAAAATTGAAAAAATTCAGGAAGAAAAAGAAGGCGCAACCGTTACGCTTGAAGATAAAGAAAACCGCGGCGGCACAAAACAGCTGAACGAACGCAACAGCGAAGAAGGCGCCGAACATATTGGACGCACCGGCGGTACCAAAGATTTAGCACAGGCTGAAGAAATTGACGACGGTACGCCAAAAACCCGCGTTCGAGGTGACGGTACTGGCGGCGGCACAAAATCTCTGCGCGACCGCAACAGCGAAGAAGGCATTGAACATATCGGCCGCGAAGGCGGTACAAAAAGTCTTGCGCAGGCTGATGTAACGGAATACGACTCAGCCAGCGGTTCCAGCGTTCGCGGTGACGGCACTGGCGGCGGTACAAAATCTCTGCGCGACCGTAACAGCGAATATGGCGATGAACATATCGGTCGCGAAGGTTCTACCAAAGGCTTAACCAGCAGGGACAGCGAATACGGCGA
>JAKSTR010000069.1 GCA_024402495.1 Treponemataceae bacterium | reverse complement strand
GCAGCTGAATAAATGGTGATTTATGATTTTAGATTTATGTGCAGTTAGTGTCACACTTATCATTATAACTTTTCTCACTGCAACTAAAACTGATGTTTGGATTCATCTGGAACGGAATTCCATCACTGCAGGCATAATGATATCTGTAATTCAAATGATTCTGCTTGTTGGAATTCTTGAAAAATCTGGTGGTAACACGGTTTCAAATACTGGACTGATTTCCTCTATATTTGTGATGATTCTTGTTAGAATTCGACCATTTTTACTGGGCGTTTTGTACAGATTTATTTTCTTGATTTTTAAAAATTGTCTGGAGAGAGGAAAGATTTTTGAAAATGGGCAGAAAGAGCAAACACAAGTTGAACAGAGCGTAGGGCAAGTCGAAGATACTTCCGGCAGCAAACTTGATTTTTCCAAACTTTCCCGCCGGGAAATTGAAGTAGCACGGCTTGCGGCAAAGGGTTATACCAACGCCCAGATTGCAGACGAATTATTCATCAGTGCAGAAACCGTAAAACGCCACATGGCAACAATTTTTGAAAAACTGGGGATTGAGACACGGAAAGAATTGATTTTTAAGTAATTCAACAACATTAAATGGGCGCCCGTTTTTATGCACGAATAAAAAAAGGATTGCCGAAAATCAGCAATCCTTTGTATTTTAAGCCTTTTTAATAAGCCTCAGCATATAAAGCTGCACGTACATCTGCAAACTGTCAATTTCGCCAATTTTCTGCATTGCCGGCGTATTAACCAGCGTTTCTGCCAGCGACCGTACACGTTCCAGCGTAAAATCTTTTGGTGTTGCCGTGCGCAAAATCTTACGCAAATAGTCGCGAATCAGCGAGTTTACGTCTTCCGTCAGGTTCTTTTTAGCCTGCTTGTCAATCAAATGGTTCCATTCATTCAGGTACGAAGTCAGCTCGCTGTCAAGCGACGAATCCGGCGGAACAATCTGTTTTTCAATGGCCTTAACGGCTTCTTTAATCTGTTCTTTTTTGGTGCCGCTGAATTCAACATTGCTGCCGGAATCAACTGCAATTTTTGCCGTACTGCCGCCGCTGCTTTTGCCCTTGCTTTTACCGCCATCGCTTTCGGCGGCGGCATTTTTCTTCTTGCTTTCAACAGTCAGGCTCTTGCTCTTCGGCTTTTTCTTGGTGCCGGTAAAAAGCGCAATAATCCACGACAACCCTGGAATTGTGTACCAGATAGGCAGAAGAATTTTCGCATCGGTCATGATAGTATGCTGGCTCAGCATCAGCAATTCGTTATAGGGCAGCAATTTACCGTCAGCAAAAAAGTTGAATTTGTTGACGTTTGTGCTGCGGTTGTCCAAAGCTTCGTAATAAATGGTCAGCAGGAACGGCGAATTAAGCAAAGTGTGCAGAATCGGCGAATTGCGCTTTACCGAATCTTCAATTTCGTCGTTAAACGCCTTCATGTTTTTCATTGCCGGAATAGACTGAAAATGCTGCATTGCGTCGAACCATTTTTTTGTAAGCTCGTCGTGAACCACTTTGCGCGATTCAGTGCAAAGCTTCATTACAAGCGGCATAACTTTATCCTGCAAAACAAAATAGCGGTTGTCGTCTTCTGTTTTGAAAGTTAAAAGCTTCGGCAGCTGACCGTCCTGTTTCGGGCTGGTTGCCGAGCGCAGGAAGTCGTTCAAATCGTCTTCCGAATACTGACCCAGAAGCGGTACGCCGCGTGTATCTGCAAAACCGGCGATTGCCGAAGAATCAAAATAATACGGCTGTTTTTCAAATGCCAGTTCCAGATTGTGCAGCGCGGTTTCTTTCTGCAAGTCAATCTGGTTTTTGTTTCTGAAATAGGCAACGCAAACTTCAATGATGTAAACCGCATGCAGAAGGTCAATGTCTTCCGAAGTGCGGTCCTTGATTTTTTCCAAATCCTGGCGCAAAAACAAAATAAGCTGGTTCCAGAAATAATAGGAATCGCCGGCTTCCTTCAGTTTTTCAACAGAACGGTCTTCGTCGTTCATAAAAACCTTGAAGAAAGTTTTTACCTGCATTTCGCGCCCGCCGTTAGACGACATAACTTTCTGCAAAAAGTAGTCGTGCTGTTCGCTGTGCTGAAGAAGCAGGCGCAGTTTTGCCATTGCGGTTTTCAGCAAAAAGTCCGGCGTAACGTCATTTGGTACCAGAATCGGCGAAATTTCGCGGCGGAAAACCAGCGCATAAATCAAATTGTCGTTGTGCGGCTTGCCGTCAAAAAGGTCGTACAATACGATTGTTGCTTCTTCGCTTCCAATCAGTTCTTTAGGAAAGTCTGCCGGAAGGTTGCTTGGCATTGGGAAAGGCGTGCTTGGCATCGTTGCCATATTTTTATAGCGTTCAAAAATGCTTTCCGTAAAAAAAGAAGCAATGCCAATTACTTTTTCACCGTTTTCTTCTTTTAAAACGATTTTATTTTCATCTACAAGCTTGGAAATTTCTGATAAAAGCGGCTCCAATGGAGTCTTTGTGTATTTTTCAAGTTCTGGTTGTTCGTTTACGTAATGCTGCGCGTATTTACGCAAATAACTGGAAAATTCTTCCACCGAAATAAAAGTGCGGTGCTGTTTTTTACCGTATAAACGGATAAGTGTGTAAATGTTAGCTGTAGAACCCATAAATTAAATTATAGCAAAGCTTTGCGCTTTTCACAATTAGATTTTTTCAGGCTTGTTCCGTTCAAAAATTCGCCTGTTTTAAATAACGGCTTTATGGCAGCAGGGCTTTAAGTTTTTTACCTGCTGTTTTATACTTTCGTGAAGTTTCAGAAAATTGCAGTTTTTTTGAAACTTCTTTTATCATTCAACGTGCTTTGCCTGCGTAACGGCAAAAAAGGAAAAATAATGTTTGCAAGACGATTACAACAGTTAAATCCATACAAACCCGGCGAACAGCCTAAAGACAGGGAATATATAAAATTAAACGCCAACGAAAACCCTTATGAACCTTCGCCAAAAGTGGCAGAAGCCTTAAAAAACATTCCGCTTAAAAAACTCGGGCTTTACCCTGACCCGGATTCAAGTCTGCTTCGCAGCGTAATTGCAGACGAACTTAATGCCAGCAGAGGCGTTCTGGTGGCGGCTGCTGACCAGCCCGAACTGCCTTTTAAGATTACGCCGGACATGATTTTCTGCGGCAACGGCAGCGACGAAGTTCTTTCCTTTGTATTTTATGCCTTTTTTGACAGCGACAAGCCTTTGGTTTTGCCGGAACACACTTACAGTTTTTACCCGGTTTATGCAGGCTATTACGGCATTCAGCTGAAAAAAGTGCCGCTGAACGCTGATTTCAGCCTTGATAAGCAGGCAATGCTTGATGTTGATTCTACCGGCATGATTTTTGCAAATCCAAATGCACCTACCGGTATTGAACTTTCAATTGAAGAAATTGACGGAATGCTTGCGAAATACCCGAAAGACAAAGTTTTTGTTGTAGATGAAGCCTACACCGATTTTTCCGGTCACACGGTTTTGCCGCTTCTGCAAAAATATCAAAACCTGCTGGTTATCCGCACTTTTTCTAAAAGCATGTCTTTTGCCGGTATGCGTTTGGGCTATGCAATCGGCAACCCGGAACTGATTAAGGCGCTTACAACAACCAAAAATTCGTTCAACCACTTCCCGGCAGACGCGGTCTGTCAGGCGGCTGGTATTGCCGCTTGCAGCGACATTGAATATTACGCCCGTAACTGCAAGAAAATCATGCAGACCCGCGACGATTTTTCTGCAAAACTGGTTGCGGCAGGCTGGCAGGTTGTGCCGTCTAAAACAAACTTCATTCTGGCGGCAAAAAAAGGCTTTAGCGGCAACGACGTTTATCAGGCAATTAAAAAAGACGGCATTCTGGTGCGCTATTTTGACATTGACCTGATTCGCGATTTTGTGCGCATTACGATTGGCACGCCGGAACAGATGGCGGCTTTGCTTGAAAGCATGCTGAAAATTAAATGATTCGTCATGCTGAGCATGTCTCCGCATCTGTAAAAAAATATTTCTGTATGTTCCGGGGCAGCCCGGAATGGCTTAATTTTTTATATAAGGAAAAAATATGAAATTTTTGGTTTTATCTGATATTCACGGCAGCGAAGAAAATCTGGACAAGCTTGATGCCGAATTTGAAGCCGCCGATGCCGTTTTGTTTGCAGGCGATTTTGTAACCGATACAAGCGAAACGGAAAAAGCGCTTGCGATTCTGGAAAAACTGGACAAAAAAAGCAAATGCCTTTACGCCGTTATCGGCAACTGCGACAATCCTTCGTTTCTGGAAGAGCTTGAAAAACGCGATGTTTCGGTGCAGGGCGCAATGATTTTTAGAGACGGTCTTGCTTTTGCAGGCGCTGGCGGCGGCACAAAGTTTACCGGCACCACGCCTAACGAACGCGACGAAGAAGAAATTATGGCAGATTTGCAGATGGTAAGCGACCGTTCGGCAGAATACGAAGAATACACTTTTGACGAAATTGATGAAAAAGGCGAAAGCGGCGAAACTGAAAACGACGGCGAATACGATGATGAAGATTTTGAAGAAGAAGAATTTGCCGAAAATGCAGAAAATTCTGACGGTGCCGGTACAGAAACCGCCGAAGACGCAGAACCGGTTCACTGGGATAATCTGATTTGCGTGGTTCATAATCCGCCAAAAGACACCAAGGTTGATAAAATTTCCGCCGGCATTCACGTCGGTTCGGCTTTGTACCGCCAGTTTATCGAAACTTACCAGCCTCTGGTTTGCGTTTCCGGTCACATTCACGAAGCCGCCGCAATTGATACAGTGGGCAATACAACCCTCATCAACCCCGGTGCTTTGGCAGAAGGCAAATACGCCACGCTGAACGTACAAAAACAGAAAAATACCTGGGCTGTTATTAAGGCAGAATTAAAACAGCTTTAGCTTGCAGTTGAAAAATATAAAATTGCCGCCACGATTTTTTATGGCGGCTTGTATTTTGCCTGCACAATATAAACCAAATTTTAAAAAGCCTGCCGGCTGTAAAAGCACATAATCCGCTTTGCATCCGGCAGGCTTTTTTATTTGTGCGTCGGGGGATTAAACCCGACTGCAACTATTTATTAAGAACAACAACCTCGCTGCTTGCGGCGAGGTTGTTGATTCGTTCCGTAAATGCCAGAAAACGCCAGATGCCGGTTTTTGCCGGTAGCTATAAAAAAAAACATTATAAGCCGGCGTGGGCTGGTGGTGTTTTTTTGCGGTTTTGGTGCGCCATTTTTGTACATTTTTTCAGCTTAGAAAAAAATATTAAATTTTTAATAATTTTTTTTCAAAAGTAATTGACACAAATGAGTAAAAATTATATCTTATAAACATCTTACGGGGGCGTAGCGAAGCTGGTTATCGCGCTGGCCTGTCACGCCGGAGATCGCGGGTTCGAGCCCCGTCGCTCCCGTCTAGCTCACCAACTTGGTGAGCTTTTTTATTTAAGGTTTGAAAACGAGCCTTAGATACGGAGAAGTCAAGGCTTTATGCGTTAGCGTACCTTGGCTCTGCGTATTGCGCCATATCAAGGTTTTTTAGGCGCTTTGTAAAAAATTGCCGGTGTTTTTATAGCACCTTGCGGTTTTTGAAAAACCTTGTTTACATATTTTCAGGTTTTGTATTTTTGCAAAACCTAATAACGGGTAGTAGCGCAGTGGTAGCGCGCTTGGTTCGGGACCAAGAAGTCGGGGGTTCAAGTCCCCCCTGCCCGATATTTTATAAAAAGGCTTTAATTGAACGGTTTTTTGCAACTTTTCAATTAAAGCCTTTTTGCTTTTAAACGCAATTTACAAAATACGGAAAATGCAGAAATTTTGAAAATTTTCTTTCTGCGCATTTTATATTCTGCTTCCGGCATTTTGTTTCTTTCAATCAGCAGCCTCGCCGCAAGCATCGGGGTATTAAAACCGACTGCACGAATAAAAGCAAAAGCAGAAAAAAAAGGGTAAAATTAAAAACCATTATCGGAAGTAAAGCGTTTTTAATTGACGATTTTCTTTCGATAATCTATTATTTGTTTTATGGCGTTAACAACATCTCAACAATTGATGAAATATTATGACATCTACCGTGATTCTGAAGTTATTTTTACAAAAGAAATTATAAAGACCCTTAGTCTTGACCCGCGGCAAATATATATAAAAACTACAGAAGGTCAGTGGCCCTGTATTTTAAGTTCATGCTCGCTGCTTGGTGCAAAAGTTATTATTGGCAGAAAAAGCGGCGCATTTGAAAAAATGACCGAAGGCGCAGCAGTTTCCTTGCGCCTGTGTTTCGTACCGCCGGACAGTTCTACAATTACTTTCTTTATAAATTCCCGTGTTGAAAGCGTACAGCCTTACATGAACAACGGCGAACTTTTCGTAATTTCCATGGAATTTTCACAGCGCGCTCCGGACGATTTGATTGGAATGCTTGGCAACCTGCACGAAGCAAACGCAAACGCCGTGCGCCGCCGCGAAGAACGCATTGCAATTACGCCGGATTCTAAACGTAAGCTGGGCTTAACAAAAGAAGAAACAATCGTTTACGTACAGAACGTACCGCGCCACTGCATTTTGCGCGACATTTCTTTTTCCGGCGTAAAAATTATTCTTGTCGGCTTAAAGCCATTCCTGATGAAGCAGTCTGTTATTGTAAATTTCGATTTTGAAGAACCGACGGCGGAAAACATACAGGTTAAAGGCGTGGTTGTGCGCTGCGATGAAGTGCAGGGGCGCAAAGATTTGGTTGTTGCAAGCATTCTGTTTGATGAAAAAACCGTACCGATTGCCTATAAACTTCGCATAAACGAATACATTACAAACGTTCGTAAAAACCAGCTAGACAATATGGACACTGTTTAGCGTCTGATTCTTTTGCAACAGGAAAACTGCTGAAAAACCGGCAGTTTTTCCTGAATTTCATTCTAAAAAAATAAAACGAAAAACTATGAGCGACAATAAATCATCTATAAATTCAGTTGTATACATTACTTTGCCCGAAGATTTTAAAGTGCCCGAAAATGCCTTTCAGATTGATACCACAATTCCGCTGCCGGTGCAAAAACCTGCAAGCTGGGACGAAAGCCAGCATTTTGATTCTTCGGATATTTCATGGGAAATGATTCTGGCGGGCATTCTGGTAATTCTTGCCTACGAAAAAGACAATGTGCATTTGCCGTATTACCGTTCGCTGCTTACTTCTGTAAGACCGCAAATAAAAAAAGAACTTACAGAAGCCGCAATTTTGAAGGCGCGCAACGAAGATTTTGAAATTGCAGAAGAAATTTTTGCAGCTTTGCGCGGTCTTGAACCGGACGATACGACCACTTTAATCAATTCGGCGCTGTTTTACGATGAACGCGCAACCGCATACCGCAACAACGGGCTTTTTGAAGACGCCGATGCCTGCGATGATCAGGCGCTGCAATATTACAAAATTGCAATGCAGGCAGAAAATCCTGCGCCGGATGCCTATTTTAACGCCGGTTTTTTCTATTTAAAGCAGCGCAATTTTGCCCGCGCCAAAGACGTTTTTGAAACTTATCTGGCTTTAATTTCGTCGGTAACTGATGAAAATTCTTCTGAAAACGAGCAGTACAAAAAAAATCGCGCGCAGGAAATTATTCAGGATATTTCCAGCCGCAATCTGGAAGACGAGCAGTTTAAGGCAGCTTACGATTACATTTCTTCCGGGGAAGAAGAGAAGGGGCTTGAAGAAATTCGTGCCTTTCTGGAGAAAAACCCGAAAGTATGGAATGCATGGTTTATGCTGGGCTGGGGCTTGCGGCGGCTGGAACGCTGGGCAGATGCAAAAGCGGCTTTTACCCAGTCTGTTGAATGCGGCGGCGACAACGTTGATACGTTCAACGAGCTTGCAATTTGCCATATTGAACTGGAAGAGTTTGCCGAAGCAAGAAAACTTCTGGTAAAGGCTTTGGGAATTGAGCCTGAAAATACAAAGGTGATGTCAAATTTGGGATTTCTGGCAAAACGCATGGGCAACATCAGCGAAGCCCAGCGCTATTTTGTTACCGTGCTGGAATTTGAACCGAACGACATAATTGCCCAACAGGCGCTGAAAGAACTGGAACAGGAATCTTTGTAAAAAGCAAAAGGTGAAGAAAATATTTTTTTCACCTTTTTTTTCTGCAAAAATGAAATTTTAAAAATTAGATTTTAGAATGTTGAGGTAAAAATGAAATACAGCCAGTTGAACCAGAGGCAGTTTTTTGAAAAGCGAAATTTTGCATTAACCGATACAGGGCTTGATACTTACTGCAAAGACACTGACGGCGAATACACAAACAGTTTTGGGTACGAAAATATTGTTTTCAAACAGAAACTGCGCCTGCACTCTGAACAGAACAAGTGGGCGCTGAAAGTTGGCTTTGCAATTTTGGTAATTTCAGTTATTTCTGCCGGGCGCAAAATTGCAAACGGCGTAGCGCCAGAAATCTGGCTTAAAAATTTTGCATTTGATATGTGTCTGGTTGCGTTTGACCTGTTCTATCATTTTTATAAATTGCGCCGTTACTGGCTGCTTGCCGTAAACGACGAAAAATATATTTTCTTTTTGCGCGGTAAAAAATTTGACGAAGCCGTAAAAACTTTTATTGCAGACCTTTTTGAAAACCAGAAAGAATATTACCGCAGCAAATATTTTTTTATTGACGAAGACAAGCCTTTTGAAAATGAAAAAGAAAAATTAAAGTGGCTTAAGGAAAATGAATTTATTACCGCGCAGGAATACGAAGAAATATTAAACAAAAACCAGCAGGTTCAGCCCGCCGGTTTTTCGCTTTAGTTTTTCAGCTTGCGGTTTATTGAAAACCGCAAAATACGCCGGGTCTTTTGTAATTCTTACAGCCACATGGAATCGTCCATGTTTTCTTCTAACGTGCTGCTGGTACTGTTTGCATTGCCGGCGCAGTTTGGGGCAATATAGCGCGCCCGGCTGGTGGAAGTTTCAAAAACGTCCACGGCATACAGCGGGCAGTCCGGCAGTTCAAGACTGATTTTTTCGTAAATATATTTTGCAATGCGCTCTGCGCTGGGATTCTGCATAAATACAAAAGCGCCGTTTTCCTGCAAATCGTTCAGGTTTGTGTGATCCAAAACCTTGCAGACCTTACGCAGGGCAGCTTTCAAATCGCCAAAATCTATCAGCATTCCGCCGGCGTCCAGATTTTCGCCTTTTGCGTGGGCAAAAACCCGGTAGTTGTGGCCGTGCAGGTTTTCGCACTTGCCGTGATAGTCTTTTAAAAAATGTGCAGCCGCAAATTCGGCTTCTACGCGTACTTCAAACATGGGGCAAGCATAGCATATTGAATGAATAAAATCATCATGCCGGGCAAACGCGGCGGCACAAAGCGCAGACCGTGCCCGGATAAAAAAACAGCCGGCTTTTTATGAACCGGCTGTTTCAAATTTCAGCATATTTTCTGTTGGTAAAATTAAGACAGGCGCACCGGTATGCCGCCGGCATTCAGTTCGCTTTTAATTGAACCAATAGTGTAATCGCCGCTGTGAACCATGCTTGCAATAAGCGCTGCATCGGCTTTTCCCGCGGTTAAAACGTCTGCAAGATGGCTGGTTTTTCCGCCGCCGCCGCTTGCAACAACCGGCACGTCAACGCTTTCGGCAATCATTTTTGTCAGATTAAGCTCATAGCCGTTTCTGGTGCCGTCTGCGTCCATTGAATTAAGCACGATTTCGCCCGCACCGAGTTTTACAGCCTTGATAGCCCATTCTCTTGCATCGTATTCTGTTGCCACGCGGCCGCCGTTAATGTATACGCGGTATCCGCTTGGGCAGGTCGGGTCGGCTTTTGCGTCCATTCCCAGAACGATGCACTGGTTGCCAAAAACCCTTGCGCCCTGAGTAATAAGGTCAGGGTTTTTTACAGCCTGAGAGTTAAGGCTGATTTTTTCTGCACCGGCTAAAATTGTGGAACGAATGTCGTCCAGTGTACCGATGCCGCCGCCTACGCAAAACGGAATGAAAACCTGGCTTGCAACATTTTTAATCAGTTCCAGAATAGGCCCGCGACCGCGTGCGCTGGCAATAATATCGTAAAAAACCAGTTCGTCAACGCCCTGACGGTAATATTCTGCCGCCATTTCTACCGGGTCGCCAATGTCAACGTTGTTCAAAAACTTTACGCCTTTTGTGGTTCTGCCGTCTTTAACGTCAAGACAAACGATGATGCGCTTTTTTAACATAAATCACCTTCTTTCAGGGTGCAGAAGTTCTGCAAAAGCTGCAATCCAGCCTTGCCCGATTTTTCCGGATGAAACTGGCATGCCCAGATATTTTTGCTGTGAATGACAGCCGGAACTTTTACGCCGTAATCGGCAGTTGCCAGCACGTTTTCTGCATTTTGCGGACAGATAACGTAGGAATGTACAAAATAGAAAGAACTTTCGGCGCTTACGCCGGTAAAAAGCGGCGAATCCTTGCGCTGCAAGTCGTTCCAGCCCATGTGCGGAATTTTGTAGCCGGTTTTTTCAATGTTCTGTTCTGCAAAAAGCTTTTCAAAATGGCGAATTTTACCCGACAAAAGCCCCAGACACGGCGTATCGCCTTCTTCGCTAAATTCAAAAATAATCTGGCTGCCAAGACAAATGCCCAGAAGCGGCGTATTTGCGGCAACTTTTTCCTTTATAAAAGAATCAAAACCGCTCTGCTTAAGCTGTTCCATGGCATAATTTGCATCGCCAACGCCGGGGAAAATCAGGCGGGTGGCATTCTGCAAATCTTTAGGATTTTTAGAAATTAAATAAGGAATTTTCAGGCTTTCTAACGCCATTTCAACGCTGCGAATGTTGCCCGCGTTGTAATCAATGATTCCAATCATAGCAAGTCCGTCAAGAAAAGTGTGTATTTGCCGATAATTATGATATGAATTTTAATGAAGTGCAAGCCGTGACAGTTGGCGTTTTAACTGATTTTAGAGTAATTATTTGTGCAGTCTGCGTATTTTTATATTTATCAATGGTTTGCAGTATCTGCAATTACCGCAAGAAGCCGCGCAAGGCAAAAGTTCAAAAAGCACGGGTTGTAGCCGCCGCACCAAAAGAAACCGAAGAAAAAGAAGAAGAAGAAGAAAACGAAGAAGAATAACTGAATTTACAAAACCGGATAAAAGCAAAGCCGTAATTTTCATGCAAAAGCGAACAAAAATACGATTTTTTATAAAGCGTATTTTTATTCGCTTTTTGTTTTTGGGCAGAATATTGCGCGCTAAAAAAAATCCGCAATATCCGCCGCAGGCGGGCGCGTTTTTCGTTTCAGTTTAATGCCGGATTTTTATGAAAAATTTCGGCATTGTTTCTATTAAAAACTGGTACTATAATTAAGAACGCTTTAAAAAGCATTTCATGCAAAAGCAAAAAATGGGTTAAATATGAAAGTAATTGAAAAAATCAGGCAGAATTGCAAAGACTACCTGCTGATGCAGACAATTTTTGTATGTGTCGTTCTGGCAATTTGCCATACCGTTCAGTTTGTGCGCAGCGGTTTTGTACCGCAGGCAGGCATACGAGCTGTTTTAATGACTTGTTATGTTATTGTTGCGCCTTTTGCCGGCCGCAGGTGCTGGTCGCCGCTGCTGTTTATTTACGGACTTGCAATTTTGTACCCCAACCGGTATTACAACTATACTTCGTTCTGCCTGCTGCTGCTTGCCGTAAAAGTGCGCCCAAAATGCCGCATGCCGTATCTGCTGATTTATTTTTTTTCCGTTCTTGTGTGCCTTATTGTTTACAAGGATACTTTTAACCACGCAATCATTCACTTTTTTGGCTGCTACCTGTTTTATTTTGCCGACCGGCAGTTTGTAAAAGCCCATTGCCGGGCAAAAAAGCGCTGTGCCGTGCTGAAAGCCCAGAACCGCCAGCTTGCAGAACAGCTTGAAGAAATGCAGCACAAAAACCGGAAGCTGGATCTTACCGCCGACGAAACTTTGATTATTTCTCAGCTTGCCGCCGGCGCAGAAGTAAAGGAAATTGAAGAATTCAGCGAGAACACGATTTATAAAAAGCTCAGCAATGCCCGCGTGCGCAACAACTGCGTAAACAACAGCGACCTTGTAAGCCGCTACAAACTTCAGCTTGAACGCGAAAGCAAATAACGCTCCGCCGTCGGGCAAAAACAGAAAAAAAACTGCGAAATATTTACTATAAATGCCGGTTGACATCTTTGCGGCGGTAAAAAAGCCCTTTGCGGTTGTGTCGTGCCGACCAGTACAGACGAAAGTAGTTTTTCCAAAGCACTATTTTTGCATTCCGGGTTTACTATTCGCTTATGAAAAAGACAAGAAACGTGGAAATGACCACGGCCTATTTGAAAGGCGCCAACCGGATTGAGCGGATTAGACTGTTAACAACTTCTAATTTAACCACCCGCGAAGCAAGAATGCTTGTTTTGCGCTACGTTGACGGCAAAACCCTGAAAGAAAGTGCCGCCGCAATGGGAATGGAATATGAAGCGTTTTGCAAGGCTCAGCGACGGGCTTTGGACAGGCTTTATATGTATTTATTTATTTTAACCCCGGGCGCATACTGAATGCCCCGTAAAGCGGTTTTAATCTTTAAGTCACAGAAGGAACTGAAAGGAAATCTTAAAAATATTCCAAACTCCTTTTTTCAGTTCCTTCTGTGTTTTTTTATGTTCAATTTAGGTTTTTTAGAAACTGAAAAAAACACGAATTTGCTATTCAAAAACCAGATTCCGAAACGAGTTCGGAATGACAGGACGTAAAAGCCCTGCCTTTGGCGACTGCACACGCGTTCGTCATGCTGACCTGCCGGAAATCATTAACAGGCTTTGAAAATGTGAGTTCTAAGTCCTGTAATTCAAGACTTAGAACTCGAAGGTACTTCAAAAAAATTAGAGGTGCACTTAATATAATTTGGCTTTTATTTTTTCAATTTCGCCGGGCGTAAAAATCTGTTCAATTTCTGCCCAGCATATTTCTCCGTAATGCATTCTGTCCTCCGCCTTTCAGTTTGCCGCCAGTTCAACATTCCGGCTTTTGTGCTTTGAATAGCCCCGGCGCGGATACTTGCGCTTTTCTTCAGCAATCTGGCGCAGAAGGGCAAAATCCCGCGTAAAAATGGCGGTTTTAATCTGGGCACGCCGTCTGTTAATCAAATCCCAGCGGTGCGACTTTATAAAATTGATAACCTGCTGGTTGCTGATGTTTTTGCACACAAGCAGCAGATGCACCGCCGAAAAAAATGGCAGGGCAACCGTATACTGTCGCCAGCCGCTTTCTTTTTTAAGGCTGATAAGCCAGTGGTTAAAACTCTGTTTGTTAATCTGAACATTCGCCATATCGTTACTCCTTCAATTGCGCCGGACATCCACAGTCGCATTCGCGTTGGTTTGTTTACAATGGCAGAATACTTCGGGTAATGTATCAAAAAACGATACCAGAAAATTTTTTATGCGATTTTTTTTTGTTTTTCGGTTTGCTGAAATGTTTGCGCGATATGAGTGATATGCGCGGACTGCTTTTGAGTGGGTTTTTGTGGGCTTAAAAGTTTTCCTTAAAAACTTATTCTTTTAAATAGCTTAATGTTATATAATTTATCAACCTAAAAACTACTGAAAGGTATTTTCTACAT
>JAKSTR010000068.1 GCA_024402495.1 Treponemataceae bacterium | reverse complement strand
GCTAAATTAAACCAGCGCCTTGTTCTGCCATTTTTTAGATTTCCACCTGAAAAGCATGACAATACCGCGGCTGGTTTCGTCGCTGCCGATTGCAATCCAGAAACCGACAAGTCCTAGACCAAGTTTTAAGCCCAGAACATAGCTGCCCAGCACCATTATTCCCCACATGGAAAACAGACCGTACAAAACCGGAAACTTAACGTCGCCTGCGCCTTTTAGCCCGGCAATTGAAATTAAGTTAAGCGACCGCCCGAATTCAATATAAACCGAATAAATTAAAAGCGTACTTACAAGGGCAACAACTTCGGTATTTTGGGTAAAAATGCCGATTAAAACCGGTTTTATAAGGTTTACAAGCAGAATAAGCGCAAGGCTTAAGCCGGTACCAATAATCTGGTATTTATAAAGCTGCCTGTAAACGGCATCCAGCTGTTTTGCGCCGACCATGTGACCGGTTTTAATCTGGGTAGCGTTACCAATTGCGCTGGCAAAAACAAAAACAAAGCGCACAATCGTCTGGGTGTAAACCTGCGCCGACATTGCTGCCGTGCCCAAAGTTGTAATCATTGCCATAATAACGATTTGCGCAACGTTATAGGAAATATTTTCGCCGGCGGTAGGAATACCGATTTTGAAAATGCTTCTGTAAATGTTTTTCGGTACGTTAAAAATTCCGCTAAACGCAAAGCATACATCTTCTTTTCTGTTGATGATAATTGCCAGCGCAACGCACGAAAACATTTGCGATGCAACCGAAGCAAACGCAACGCCCGGCACGCCAAAAACTGGCATACCGAACCAGCCGCAAAGCGAAATTGCGTTGCCCAAAACGTTGATGATGTTTGCAAAAATGGAAACGATTAAAATTTCTTTTGTGTGGCCGTAGGAACGAAGAATTGCGCCCTGCATAAGGCTGAAACCTGTAAAAATACCGCCGATTCCGCCAAAAATTATAAAATAATCGTGGGCGTGCTGGCGCACAAGCGGTTCTAGGGTGTAGCAGCCCAAAAGTGCATTTGTGCCTGCAAAAACTGCCGCGGTTAAAACTGCGGAAAAAATTGTAATTAACAGCGTACTTGCCTGGGCAATTGAAGTTAATTCGACTTTTGATTTTTTTGCCCCAAGATACTGGGTTAAAACGATGGAAGTACCCGTGCATACAACGTTAAACAGAATGTTCATAAAAAACAGATACTGGCTCATCATGCCAACCGAAGCAACGCCTTCTTCGCTGTAGCCCGAAAGCATTACTGTATCGATGGAAGAAACCAAAATTTTCAGCATTTGCTCTAAAAAAATTGGTATTGTTAAAGCTAACATAGACAACTGTCTATCTTGTGTTTTGCTCTGATTCATAACTTTATGCTATACATTTTTTTATGTGCTTAGTCTAGCAATATTGCAGGAATTTTTTGAGGATTGTAAAAGATTTTGTAATGTAAAATTTATTTTTTTTTGTACGGTGCGCAGGCGGATAGGGCGGCTTGTTTTTTCTTTCAGTGTTTGCCTTTGTGCAGTGCTGCCGCTGGCAGCAGGGCTTGCAATTTTTATGCAAAATTTTTGCATATATATAGAAGAAAATTGAACTTTTTATGGCTTTGTGGTAGATTTTTCAGCATGAAAAAATCACAGACAGTTGGTTTATCTTTTTTAGCTTTCATTTTGCTGACAGTTGCCGGTGTGGTTAACGCATTTGGCATTACTTTTTTCCTGGTTCCGGTCAGATTATTCGACTCCGGCATTTCTGGTACTTCCATGCTTTTGTCGCAGGTTACCGGGCTGCCTTTATCGCTGTTTCTGCTTGTGCTGAATATTCCGCTTTTTTTGTATGGACTTAAAAAACAGGGCAAAGTTTTTACGGTTTACGCAATTTATGCAGTTACCGTTTATTCTGTAGCGGCTTTTTGCTTTCAGAATTTTCTGCCCTGCGACCTTTCGGTTTCTTCGCCTTTTGCCAGCAACGACGTATTTTTATGCGCCATTTTTGGCGGCTTAATTTCGGGGCTGGGTTCCGGCTTTGCAATACGCAACGGCGGCGCAATGGACGGCATTGAAGTTATGGCTGTAATTTTTGCAAAGCGGCTTAACTTAACCGTTGGCACTTTTGTAATGATTTACAATATTGTTCTGTACGTTATTTGCGGAATTGTTACCGGCTCGTGGATTTTGTCGCTTTATTCAATTGTGGCTTATGCCGCCGCACTTAAAACTGTAGACTTTATCATCGAAGGCATCGACCGTTCAAAAGCGGCTTCTATTATTACAACCAGACCGGAAGAGGTTTGCAGTGCATTAAGCAAAACTTTTGAATGCGGCATTACGACCATGGCAGCACGCGGTTTTTATTCAAATCAGGAAAAAACTTTTGTTTACGTAATTGTAAACCGCTACCAGATTTCGCGGCTTCGTTCAATTGTTCACGAAAAAGATCCGCAGGCATACATTTCTATTACGGAAGTTGCAGATATTTTCCACGGCACAAAATAGCGCGCGGCTGCGTGCTTGCCGGTAACGGGCGTGCGTTTTTTTGTCTGTTTTTTGCAAAACTTAAAAACTAAAGGTTTTGCAAAAAATTCAGACAGTCTTTGTTTAACTGTTCCAGATATTTTTTTGCACTGCCTTTCGATTTGCCGCCTAAAAGCCTTGCAAGTAGCGGCGAATAAAGCCCAAGGTCGCAGATGGTCAGGTGACCTGCGCCGTGGTAGTAAATGTTTGTGCAGTTTTCGCAATTCAGGAACTTTACGTTATTCTGGTATTCTTTCCGTTCGGTTAAATGCGAATAAGTTGAATCCGTGTAAATATTTAAAAGCGGGCACTGGTAGGGCGAATCGTCAAAAATGAAAGTCTGGTTTTTAACGCCCTTTATGTCGTACAAAAAGGGCGATTCCAGCGCTATGCACGCCGCAACATCGCTGCGGGTGCGTGCAATGCCATAAGCCGCAGCGCCGCCCAAAGAATGCCCGGCAACAACAAAGCGGTTTTTATCGCCGTATTTGCAGAATTCAAAATCGCCGCTTTCTGCTTTTTTTACAAAATCGTCCATAACGCAGTTCATGTCGCCCATTCTGATATTCATCCAGCTGGCATAAGTTTCAAAAGCGGCATCCGGGTTTTCCGCCGGGGATAAGGCTGTGCCTTCTTTTATAAACTGCGGGCTTACAGAAACTGTTTTGCCGCTGGAAAGTTTTGCTGTTGCGGCGTGATACGGGTGCGCCAGTGCCAGAACCACATAGCCGTTGCTGGCTAATTCTTTATAAAGGCTTAAATTATTGTCAATTGTTCCAAAAGAACCGTGGGAAAAAATTACCACCGGCAGAACGGCTTCGGGCTTTTCTGATTTTTCAGTTTTGGGAAACCACGCCTGTACTTGAACTTCCCTTAAACTTTCGTTTTGGGCAAATGGGTCGCGCCCGTTTTCTGTAACCCAATATTCCAGGCTTTCAACAGCAAAGCGCCCGGTGGTTTTTAACTGGGTGGCGGGCGGCGTAAATGTTAGTTTTACCGTAAAAAGAAAAACGGCGGCAAACGCAAAAATTGCCAAAACTTTGGGCGCTTTAGCCGGTTTAATTTTTTTAAGAATTATAACGAACGCAGCAATTTCTAAAATCTGTAAAATTAAAAATAATATTGAAAGCATCATAAAACTCTAAAACCTCCATTTTTGTTCACGCCGTATGCGCGTTTTCAAAATTATACACGTTTATAAAGTTTTCTGCATTACTTTACCGTGGTAGCCGTGCGCTGGCTTTCGGTTAAGTCCCAGAATTAGCCGGTTTGCAATGCGCCGGACTGTTTATTTTTTTCTTGTGTTGCTATTATAATTGCCTTGAATGTCGAGTTTTCAGAAATTGATAGGTTCAATTTCGAGTTTTATATAAAAGTCCAAAAGACATCTATATAATTGTGATAAAAACAGCCGCAGACAGGCACTGACACGAAAAAAAAATCGTCACGACCGAAGGGCGAACGCTTTTTTTTCGAGGCAGGGACTGTCGAAAGGCTGTTTTTAAACATTTCATATAAACTCGACATTAGACCTGATAAATAAAAATTGCTTATTTGTTTCCAAAAATCAGATTCCGAATCAGGTTCGGTATGACAGAAAGAACAAAGCAAACAGCAAAAGCGCATCATGCTGAATTCAGTTCAGCATCCGCCGAAGATTCCAAATCAAGTTTGGAATGACAAATAGACAAATACTTGAAACTCGAAGTTTGGGTTAGTTATAAAAAAAGAGGATTTATGTTTGCAATTATTGGTTCAATTCCACTTTTCGTTTTAATTGTTCTTTCGGTTTTTCTTATTTGCGGCGCGCCGCTTGGCGAATTGACAATGGGCGGGCAGTACAAAGTTTTTCCGCAAATTTAAGAATTGTGTTATTTTTGCAGGTTCTTTTGCAAATTCTGTTTGTATGCGTACTTTTGCAGCTGGGCGGATTTTTGCCGCTGTGGGTTTCTCCAAAAGCAGCAAAAATTACCGGCATTGTAATGGCAGTTTATCTTTCGCTTAACTGCTGCATGAACGCTTTTTCAAAAAGTAAAAAAGAAAGATTTATAATGACGCCTTTATCGCTGATTGTTGCAATTTCTTTTTGGTTTGCAGTCTTTCAGTTTTAATTTTTCTTGAAAATGGCAAAACCTTGTGTTAAACTAGGTTTATACATGGAGAAAAAATGATTACCACAAAAGGCAGATACGCAATCCGCATAATGATTGACTTGGCGGAAAACAACAAAAACGGGCTTGTTGCCCTAAAAGACGTTGCCGAACGTCAGAATATTTCCAAAAAGTACCTTGAAATTATTGTAAAACTTTTGGTACAGGCAAAACTTGTGCTTGGGCATAGTGGCAAAGGCGGCGGCTACACCCTTACGCGCGCGCCGGAAGACTACAATTTGCGCGAAATTATCGAAGCTGCCGAAGGTACTTTGGCGCCGGTTTCGTGCCTGCAAAAAGATGCGCCGCTTTGCGACAGAAAAGATATGTGCAAAACCTTGCCATTGTGGCAGGAATATTACCAGCTGATTGATAATTTTTTTGAAAGCAAAACCCTTTTAGATCTTCTGAAAAACTAAGCCGCCATTATGCCTTTCAATTTTGAAAACGATTCAAAACTTTCCGCATTGGCAGAATACCTGAAAAACAGGCAAAAAGTTGCCGTCGCTTTTTCCGGCGGCGTAGATTCTGCCTTTCTTTTAAAATTTGCAAGCCAGATTCTTGGCAAAAACGCAATGGCGCTAAATGTTTCTTCAGTTTTGCAAACCAAAACCGAACTTGCAGAAGTGCAGAACTTTTGCCGCCAGCACCAAATCGCTTTGCAAACCGTTCAATTTGACCCTTTGCAGATACCCGGTTTTTGCCAGAATCCTGCGAACCGCTGCTATTTGTGCAAAAAAGCAATTTTTACCCGGATTAAGCAGCAGGCGCAGGCTTTGGGCTTTTGCTGCGTAATAGACGGCAGCAACGCCGACGATGCTGGCGACTTTAGACCCGGAATGCAGGCGCTGAAAGAACTGGAAATTGAAAGTCCGATGAAGATGCTTGGCATTACAAAAGCCGAAGTCCGCCAGTTTGCAAAAAGCCTTAACCTTGAACAATGGAACAAAGCGGCGAGCGCCTGCCTTGCTTCGCGCATAAATTACGGCGAAGAAATTACCTCAAAAAAACTGTATATAATAGAAGAAAGTGAACAATTTTTGCGCTCTCTGGGCGTTGGTCAGTGCCGGGTACGAATGCACCAGAATATTGCCCGTATAGAAGTTTTGCAGGAACAGATGCCGTTAATTTTTGAAAATAAAGCATTAATAGACCAGACCTTAAAAAATCTTGGCTTTTCTTTTGTAACCTTAGACCTTTTTGGCTTTAAAAGCGGCAGTTTGAATAAAAATCTTTTGCAGAATTAAGGGCCGCTTAAACAGTATTTTTGTGCCGCCTTTTAATTTTTCAGTGTAAACCGCCAAATTGGTATATACTGAAAACAATGACCACTTTGGAGATTTTAGAAAAAGTAAAAGCCGGACAGCTGGAAATTGAAAGCGCCCGGCAGCTGCTTGGCTCGCTTAATGCCGCGCCCCAGTCCGAAAATAATTTTGCCCGGCTTGATTTTAGCCGCAAGCAGCGCACCGGCTTTAACGAAGTTGTTTTTTGCCAGAATAAAGAAGACGCGTTTTTAAAAGATATTTTTGCAGAACTTTTCAGCAAAAACGGTGAAGTTTTGGGTACGCGGGCAACAATTCATCAGTTTGAAATTGTAAAGCAGGTTTTGCCTGCGGCAGTTTACGATGAACGTTCGCGCCTGATAAAAGTGCAGAAAACGCCGCCAGCCTTAACCGGCAAAATTGCGGTTTGTACCGCAGGCACAGCTGATATAAATGTTGCCGAAGAAGCCGCCCAGTGTGCCGAATTTTGGGGCAGCAGGGTTGAACGCCTGTATGATGTTGGCGTCAGCGGCTTGCACCGGCTTGTTAGCAAATTGGATATTCTTCAAAATGCCAGCTGCATTATTGCGGTTGCCGGCATGGAAGGCGCCCTTGCAAGCGTAATTGGCGGCTTGGTAAGCGTGCCGGTTATTGCCGTGCCTACCAGCGTTGGTTACGGCGCAAATCTTGCAGGGCTTTCTACACTTTTAAGCATGATAAATTCTTGTGCCAACGGTATTTGCGTTGTAAATATTGATAACGGTTTTGGTGCCGCCTATACCGCAACCCAAATTAACCGACTAGCCCAAGGCACAGCAGCAAAAAATTAAGGAAAAATTATGAGCGATTTGTATTTAGAATGTTTTAGCGGCATCAGCGGTGATATGACCGTTGCCACATTGCTGGATCTTGGTGCAGACCAGACCGAACTTTTGCGTGTTTTGAAAACTATTCCCGACCAGAGTTTTAGAATAGAAATTTCAACCGTAAGCAAAAACGGCATTGCGTGCAAAGATTTTAACGTTATTCTGGAAAACGACAACCACGACCACGATATGGATTATCTTTTTGGACATCAGGCGGAGCACGTTCACCACGGCGACCACGAGCACAGCCACGAAGAACACCATCATCACGAGCACCACCACGACCACGATGCAGAACACGCCCACCACCACGAAGAGCATGAGCATCATCACCACGATGAACACGGCGGACACAGCCACGGACATGAACACCATCACAGTCACCAGCACCGCGGCTTGCCGGAAGTAATTGATATTATTGAAAAAACTGACCTTACTCAAAATGCAAAGCAGATTGCCAAAAACATTTTTGATATTCTTGCCGATGCAGAATCAAAAGCCCACAATAAGCCCAAAAACGAAGTTCATTTTCACGAAGTTGGCGCTTTGGATTCAATTGTTGATATTATTGCCGCAGCTTTTTGTATTGACAATCTTCAAATTGAAAAAGTTTTCGCCCCGAATATTTGTGCTGGCACCGGCACAATCCGCTGCCAGCACGGCATTTTGCCAATACCGGTGCCGGCAACTTTAAATATTTTGCAGGCTCACAATCTGGCATTCAGCATAAAAAATATAAATGCGGAACTTATTACGCCAACCGGCGCCGCAATTTTGGCAAGCTTAAAGCCGTGCCAAAAACTGCCGGAGCAATTTTCTGTAACCAGAATAGGGCAGGGCGCGGGCAAGCGCAACTATGAACAGCCTTCAATTTTGCGCGGTATGTTAATAAAAAGCGCCATGCCTGCAACCGAAAAAGATACGATTGTAAAGCTTGAAACCAATATTGACGACTGCACCGCCGAAAATTTGGGCTATATAATAGAAGAAAGTTTTAAAAACGGTGCGCTTGATGCGCATTTTGTTCCATGCTTCATGAAAAAAAATCGCCCGGCGTATTTGTTGACCGTTATTTGCAATCCGCAGGACAGGCAGAAAATTGAAAACTTGATTTTTCTGCACACAAGCACGATAGGCATTCGCCGCTGTGAAATGGAAAGAACCAAACTTGCGCGCCAGAATATTGAAGTGCAGACAAAATACGGAAAAGCCTTGGTAAAGCGCGTGCAGGTTGAAGGGCTTGTAAAAAATTATCCCGAATACGAAAGCATAGCTTCAATTTGCAGGGAAAGCGGCGAAAGTTTTGACACCGTTTATACAGCCGTAAAGCTTGCCGCAGGTTCAGTTTAGGGTAAAAAGCGGTTTTGGGGTTTTGTTTTGTCTTTTTGCAAAAAAAGGTGACTTTTTAAAAACCCTGATGTATAATATAAAGAGCTTTTCATTATAGAGTTTATTTTTAGGAGAATTTTTATGGCTTGTTTTACAGTTCCTTTGGCAGAAGCTTTAGTTGTTTCGGCAGTAAAATCTATCGCTTTGAAAAAAGGCAGCAATAAACCAACTGTTCTGGCTATGCGCCAAAAAGTTGCTACATTAGAAAAAATGCTTTACGGCGGTTCTTTTTTGCTTGCCGCAGAACATATTTACCACGGCGAAATTACTTTTTATCCGCCATTTTTAACGGCACTTAATTCACCGGCAGAAACAGCCGTTATGTTGCAGGAAATTGCCACAAGCGGTGTTGCAATGGCGGCTTTGGTTACCGGCGTTTGGGCAATTGGGCTGGCTTTGGGCTATGTTCTGCCCAAAAAGCGCAGCGGCTTAAAAGGAGGCGCCGTATAAATGTGCCTGATTTTTACAATTATTGCTGCGGCTGTTTTTGGCGTTCTTTATTTTAGCAAAAACAGTGAACAAAACCCTGTACTTAAAAGCGCACTAAAAACTACAGCCCTTTCTTTTGGGGCTGCGGCTTTGATGTGGTGCGTTGACGGCGTTGCAAGCGTTATGGAAGGCGAAGGCTTTTTTGATATTTCAGCTGGCGACGCAGTTTTGGGCGTAATCATTATCGCCTTGGGGCTGGTACTTTTTGCTGCTGTTTATGCAGTGGAAAAACGCAAAGTTTGTAAAGTTGCAAAATAATTTTTGCTGTTTGTTTTGCCGGAAAACTTGAAAAACAGGTTTTCCGGTTTTTATTTTTAATAATCTTCAAAATATCCAATTTGTTAATAAAGTCTAAAATCTCTAAAAATATATTTATTATAGTTAAAAAAAGCTGGTGTTGCCGATATTAAAGTGATAATATATAAGCATTGTAACGTTAACACCAAGCATTTTAAGGGGTAAATAGATTGAAAAGCTTGAAATGGAACATTTTGGCAATGGTAATGGCTCTTACCTTTGTAACTTCGTTGGGATGTTTCTTAATATCAAACCAGCTTTCTAAAAAGGCAGTACAGGAAACCGTAGAAGAAGACCTGATGAACCTTGCCAAATCAATAGCAACCAGCATTACGGAAGAAACCAACAGTCAGTTTACCACGCTGAACACGCTGGCAACCCTTTCGCTGATGAAAGACGAAAAAAACGACCTGTGGTCTAAACAGGTTCAGCTTGATGGTGTAAAATTTTCAGGAAAAGTAAAAAACCTTATAGGCGTAAACATTGCTGATACAAACGGCGACTGCTATGTTGTAGAAGGCGGTATGGTAAACTTTGCCGAGCGCGATTACTGTAAATCTGCTTTGGCAGGCAAACAGTACATTCAGAACCCGATGATTAACAAAGTAACCAACGTACTTTCAATGTTTTATTCTGTGCCTGTATACAATAACGACAATAAAATAATTGGTACAATTTTTGCCTGTACAAACGGCGAAAGTTTGTGCGACGTGTGCCGTTCTTACACAATCGGTAAAACCGGCTACCCGGTAATTATTGACCGCACGACGGGAATTACCGTTGGCGACGTAAACACGGATAACGTTCTTAACTTTACAAATCTTTCAGAAGAAACAAAAGGTATTCCTGCCTATGCCGAATTAAACGAAATGCACCAGCGCGTAAGAAACGGCGAAACAGGTTCCGGCTATTATTCGTATAACGGGCAGCTCAAAGTGTGTGCATTTACCCCAATTGAAGGCACAAACTGGACTGTATTCTGTCAGGCTCCAATTTCAGAATATTCTGGAAATATCATCACAATGCGCAACATGATGCTCATTGTTTTCCTCGTTTCAATTCTTTTGGGCGTAGCAATTTCAATTGTTATCGGTCGTTTCTTAAAGCCTTTGGCTTCTGCTGCCGTTGAAGTTGAAGGAATGTCCAGCGGAAATGCCGATTTGTCTGTACGCCTGCAGGAATTGAACAGCGGAAACGAAATTTCCCACGTTATTAGCGGCATTAACCGCTTTATTGGCAAATTGCAGAAAATTATTAAGAACATCAAAGATTCTAAAGATAAGCTTACCCAGGTTGACCAAAGCCTGCAGCAGGCAAGCAAAGATACCGCCGGCGCAATTGGTGAAATTCTTAACAATCTTGAAAACGTAAACGGGCAGATTGACAACCAGACAAATAACGTTAACGAAACTGTTAGCGCCGTTAACCAGATTGCAAGCAATATCGAAGCCTTGGAAAAAATGATTTCTAATCAGGCTGTGGGCGTAAACCAGGCTTCTACCGCAATTGAAGAAATGGTTGCAAATATCGGCGCTGTAAATACTTCAGTTGATAAAATGGTTAGTTCGTTTACCAGTCTTGAAGCAAACGTACAAAGCGGAACTGCCGAACAGGCTGACGTTGGTAAAAAAATTGCCGTTATTGAAACCCAGTCTCAGATGCTGCAGGATGCAAACAAGGCAATTGCTTCTATTGCAAGCCAGACCAACCTGCTTGCAATGAACGCCGCAATTGAAGCAGCCCATGCCGGAGAAGCCGGTGCAGGGTTCAGCGTTGTTGCAGACGAAATCCGTAAACTTTCGGAAACTTCAAGTGCACAGTCTAAGACAATCGGCGACGAACTTAAGAAAATCCTCGGTTCAATCCGTCAGGTTGTAGAAGCTTCGCTTACAGCTACCAAAACATTTGAAGAAGTTTCCAGCAATATTCAGCATACAAACCAGATGGTTTACCAGATTAAAAGCGCAATGGAAGAACAGACCGCCGGTTCAAAACAGATTATCGATGTTTTGCACACAATGAACGACAGTACAAACGAAGTTCGTATTGCTTCTAACGAAATGTCGGCAGGCAACAAAGCCGTATTGAACGGCGTTCATAATTTGCAAACCAGTACCATGGTTATGCGCGACCAGATGACCCAAATGCAGGCAAACGCCGACAAAATTAGCGATACCGGTACTGCATTAAGCGCAATTACAGACCGCGTAACTGAAACAATACAGAAAATTGGTACCGAAATTGACCAGTTCAAAGTATAAAAGAACTTTATAAAATTACGAAACCGGAGCAAGATTTTATCCCTTGTTCCGGTTTTTTTTGTCTTTGCAGTGCAGAACCGGCTTGTTTGTTTTTGCGCGCGCTGTATTCGGCTCGTTTTTACAATTCTTTTAAGCCTTTTTATATTTTCAAAATTGTGCATTTGGCGTAAACTTTTGCCGTATTGCAAATGCAAACTTACCCAAAAAAAGAAGGAAATTTATGGAATACTTGATAGCCGGCAAAAAGCATTCAAAACAACTGGTACAAATTCGCCTTGAAATGCTGAAAAAAGTAAACAGTCTTGATGAAAATTATCAGTTTTCTGAAGATTTTGTAAAAGAAGTTAAAAAATATTTCGCCAAAGGCGATCAGGTAAACATTCTTGCCCTTGATGACGGCAAAGCTGTTGGCTGTGCAACTTTAAGTTTTGTTTACATTATGCCGACATTCAGCCACCCAACCGGCAACCGGGCGCATTTAATGAATGTGTATACCAATGAAGGCTACCGCCGGCAGGGAATTGCCCGGCACATGGTACAAATGCTGATAGATATTGCGGCAAACCGTGGCGTAACAGAAATAACTTTGGACGCAACCGAAAGCGGCAGACCGCTTTATCAGGCTATGGGCTTTGAACCTTCTGCTTCCTGCATGACCATGAACTTAAGCCCAAATCAATAGTCCGCCGCGCACATCAAAAAGCGCGCCCCAGTACGCCAATAGCAGACGAAGATTGAAAAAAAACTTTTCGCGCTGGATATGTGGTTACAAATTAAGATTGAAAAACTTTTTTGTGCCGGATATACGGTCGCAGACTGTTCCGATATTTTTTTCATATATCGGGCGCGGTTACGCTGTTCAATTGCTGCAAAGACTGGTAAAATGGTGAGTGTATGAACCCTGTTATTAAAACCCGGCGTCTTGTTTTAAAGCCAAACGGCGTGCAAAACCTTTTGCTTGCGCATCAGTATTCTTGCGACGCAGACTATTGCCGCTATATGTACCGCCTGCCCAATACCGACATTGAGCAGACAAAATCATTTTTGACAGCGTGCCAGAACGAATGGCAAAAAGACAACCCCGAATATTTTGAGTTTGCAGTTTATTTTCAGGATATTTATGTTGGGGCAGTTTCTGCCTATAAAGACGAAAACTTACCCAATGCGGAACTAGGCTGGATATTCAGGAAAGAATATACCGGCAGGGGCTTTGCAACCGAAGCTGCCGAAGCCCTGATGGATTTTGCCTGCAAACAGTGGCAGCTTAAAAGCTTTTGCGCCCACTGCGATACCGCAAATATTCCAAGCCAAAGGGTAATGGAAAAACTGGGTCTTAAAAACACAGGCAAGCAGCCCCGCCTTTACAGCGACCAGCGCGGAGAAGCCGAAGAATTCATCTTTATAAAGGAACTGGAATCAACAACCTCGCCGCAAGCGTCGGGGTATTAAACCCTCCGCACGATAAAGCAAAAGCCCGGCAAAAATACCGGGCTTTTATAATTTTTCGCTATACAAGCAAATCTTTGTTCTTTTTTATGATATCGTTTATCGCGTTAGCTTCACGGTAATCGTGGTAATAAACAAACAAAAGCACGCATATAAAAGGCAGACCTGCCATAACAAAAACCATCAGGAAAATCTTAAAAGTGCCGTCCAAAAAGCCAAAAAGCCAGCTTAATAAGTAAACCACCGCAAGCGTATCTGCAAAATAAGCCGAAGTTGCCAGTGCAAAAGAATTGAAATTAATGAAACTCAAAAAAAACTGAGTAAAATTGACCCCGAAACAGATGGCAAAAAGCTGCCATATATAGGAAACGCTCATAGCGTGCACCGCATCGCCGCCGCCAAAACTAAAAAAACTTGCAAGCAGAACAACAATTGCAAAACTCATAAACAGACTGCGGACAGAGCGCAGGATAATTTCAAAAATCTCAATCTTATTTTTCATTTCAGCAAAACCACCTTATAAACTTTCAAACATGCGGCGCAAATCTGCAACATAGTGCCTGTTAACAATCTGCCGCAACCCGTTATCCAAACTGGCTTCAAATCGCCCGTTCAGCTGGGGCTTAATATGTTCAATTTTTTTTATATTGACAATCGCCTGCTTGCTGACCCTGCAAAAACTGAAACCGTAAATCAGCTTTTCAATTTCATACAGACGGTGCTCGCATTCATAAACAGCACTTGCCGTATACATAAAAGTTTTATCTTCCAGACTTTCAAAAAAATAAATGTCTTCCAGCGGAATGTAAAATTTTTTGCCTTCGTAAACGCCGGCAAACTTTTTCTGGCAGGCATTAACCGCGTTTACAATTTTATTAACTTCTTCGTTAACAAAGGCGCATTTTATAATGACATTCGGCTCTAAAAAACTTTTGTTTTCTTCAATAGTTAACTTCATTTTTACCAATTATACCTTTTAGCCGCGCTTTTTGCCAGCCGAAAAATTGTGTTGTGCATAACGATTTTTGTGCATATTATATAGAAGAAACTTTTCAAAATTCACAAAGGAACATGATGAAAGCACTTGTAATTTACAACAGCCAGACCGGCTTTACGCAAAAATATGCAGAATGGATAACCCAGGGCTTAAAAGAAAAAGGTAACGACACCGAATGTCTGCCCTTAAAAAAAGCCGCAAAAAAACAGCTTTTGAACTACGACTGCATAGTTTTTGGCAGCTGGTGCATGGCGGGCAGCCTTGTAAAAATAGAATGGTTTGCCCAGAAATTGCCAGCCTTAAAAGACAAAAAGACCGCAATCTTTGCGTGCGGCGCAACGCCCGTTCAGGCTCCGGAAGTAAAACAGTTTATGGAATCAAAACTTTCTTCAGGCGTTTTTGCCCAGACAAAAGCCTTTTACTGTCAGGGCGGGCTTAACTATAACAAAATGAAGCTTGGAAGCCGCATGGCAATGAAGGCGCTTGCAAAGATTTTGTCAAATAAAAGCGGTGCAACTGCCCAGGAAAAAGAAATGGCTGCAAGAATAAGCCGCAACTACGACATTACAGAAAAACAGTACGCAGACTGCATTGTAGAATACCTTACCAGATAAACGCAGTAAAACTCCTTATGTATGCGCCAAAAATAAGGAGTTTTTACCGCTGATGAAATTTTACAGAATACCGGGCTTTTAAAATAAAGGAAGCTCTGAATATTTCAGTTTAAAAACATAGAATTTGCGGGCGGCTTAAAAATAATTTTTGCAGTCGGGCTGCATATTGCCGTGAATATCGAGTTTTTAGAAATTGATAAAGTAGTGCTTATATCAACCGCAGCTTTTGCGCAGTCAAAAGCTCGTCATGCTGAATTTATTAGTATTCAGTAGCTGTGCGCAGTATTTGTCATGCTGAACTTGTTTCAGCATCTGATTTGTTATCAAAAGCAGATTCCGAAACGAGTTCGGAATGACAAAAAGCCATTTCAATCTGTCAGCCTTCGTCATGCTGAACTTGTTTCAGCATCTGATTTGTTATCAAAAA
>JAKSTR010000067.1 GCA_024402495.1 Treponemataceae bacterium | reverse complement strand
ATAAATAAATGGTAAACAAAAGCCCGTCTAAGGCAACTTGGGCGGGCTTTTTACATTTTGCATAAAATAATAAAACTTCGGGCTTATAAAAAGCCGTCATTCCGAACTTAATTCAGCATGACAATTACATTTCACATTTGGTAAAGTTTTGGCAAAGCAGGCAAAATGAAACCAGAAAAGGGCGTTTTTATGAAAAAACAAGCTTTCAATCCTTATCTTCCTTCTCACGAATACATTCCGGACGGCGAACCATACGTTTTTGACGGACGTGTATATATTTATGGTTCTCACGACCTGTTCAACGGTCACGTATTCTGCCTTGGCGATTACGTTTGCTGGTCTGCACCGGTGGACGATCTGGGGAACTGGCGCTACGAAGGCGTAATTTATCCCAAAACCGCAGACCCGTTGAACAAAAACGGAAAAATGTGCCTTTATGCCCCGGATGTTACCAAAGGCGAAGACGGCAAATACTATCTTTACTACGTTCTGGATAAAGTTAACGTTGTAAGCGTTGCCGTCTGCGATACGCCGGCAGGTCAGTACAAGTTTTTGGGCTACGTTCATTACAAAGACGGCACAAAACTAGGCGAAAAACCCGGCGACGAACCGCAGTTTGACCCGGGCGTATTAACAGAAAACGGCAAAACATACCTTTATACAGGGTTCTGTCCGCGCGGCGGCAAAGAACGCCACGGCGCAATGTGCACGGTTTTAGACAGCGATATGCTTACTGTTATTGAAGAACCTAAAATCATCGTGCCCGGCGTTGAATACGAAGCCGGTACAGGCTACGAAGGCCACGCATATTTTGAAGCAGCTTCTATCAGAAAATGCGGCGACACGTATTATTTCATTTATTCTTCAACCCCGATGCACGAACTTTGCTACGCAACCAGCAAAAACCCGACCGGCGGTTTTGTTTATGGCGGCGTAATTGTAAGCAACACCGATATCGGCATTGATTCTTACAAAAAAGCAGATTTGCCGGTTGCATACGGCGCAAACAACCACGGCAGCATGGTTCAGATTAACGACGACTGGTACATTTTTTACCACCGCCACACAAACAACACATGGTTCAGCCGCCAGGGCTGCGCAGAAAAAATTAAAATTGAAAGCGACGGCAAAATCAAGCAGGTAGAAATTACTTCCTGCGGCTTAAACGGCGGCGCACTTGAAGGCAAGGGCGAATATCCAGCATACATTGCCTGTCACCTCTTTACCGACACGCCCTGCATGTACGTTGGCGAAAAAGGCGAATATCCGCGCGTAGTACAGGAAAAAAGCGACGGTTACGAATGCGATGCCTATGTTACGAACATTCAAAACAGCGCAACAATCGGGTTTAAATACTTTGATTATAAAAACTTAAAAAGCGTCGGCATTTATACGCGCGCCTATATTCACGGCGAATTTGAAGTGCGCACAAAAATTGACGGCGAAGTTTTGGGCACAATAAAAGTTGAAGGTTCAAATGTCTGGGAATACGGCGAATGTGCCGTGAAAGTACCGGACGGCGCTGGCGCTTTGTATTTAACTTTCAAAGGCACCGGCAAAGGCGAATTGAAATCAGTTGTGCTGAACGCATAAAAGATTTTGCCGCCAGAAGCGTAAACGGAAAATTATAAAATACTGATTTTTACAAAAAAATCCCCGGCATTATAAAAAATACCGGGGATTTTTCATTATTCAGCTAAAATAAAAGCCAAAGGAAAACTTAAAAGTTTTCGCGGCAGCAGCTTTTTACCGCCGCCGTTTTTTCAGCTTCGTTATTTTACGACAACTCTTTCAAGCTTCCAAATGTCGCGTACGTAATCTTCAATTGTACGGTCAGAAGAGAACTTGCCAGAACGTGCAATGTTCAAAAGTGCCATTTTTGCCCACTTCATGCGGTCTGCATAAGCGGCGGCAACTTTTTCCTGTGCTTCAACATAAGCAGCAAAGTCTGCAAGTACGTAGTAAACATCAGGACGCTGACCTTCAACACCGTAAACCAAAGAATCGTAAAGTTCGCGGAACAGCTGATGGGTCGGGTCGTAAGTACCGTCAATCAGCTGGTTCATAACTTTAGCAAGCTGCGGGTTGCGTTCAAGGTATTTCTGCGGATTGTAGCTGTGTTCGCTTTCAATCTTGATGATTTCATCAGCTGTCAAACCAAAGATGAACGCATTTTCGTTTCCGGCTTCTTCAACAATTTCAATGTTTGCACCGTCAAGTGTACCCAAGGTAACTGCACCGTTAAGCATGAACTTCATGTTACCGGTTCCCGAAGCTTCTTTTCCGGCTGTAGAAATCTGTTCTGAAACATCAGAAGCCGGGAAAAG
This sequence comes from Treponemataceae bacterium, assembly GCA_024402495.1. Taxonomy (GTDB): domain Bacteria; phylum Spirochaetota; class Spirochaetia; order Treponematales; family Treponemataceae; genus UBA1240. The sequence continues at coordinate 12,420 of JAKSTR010000067.1, read as the reverse complement.
TTTTTCAGCAACGCTTACGCGGTAGTTTTCTACAAATACTACGCGCAGCTTGCCGCGAACACGGCGGTCGTTGTTAACGCGTTCCGCAACTGTGTTGATAAGCTTGATGATACTTTTTGCGCGGCGGTAACCGGAAGCAGCTTTTGCACCAAAAATGAATGTACGTGCCGGCGGATTGAAATCCGGGTCTTCAATCAGGCGGTTGTACAAGTACATAACGTGCAGAACGTTCAAAAGCTGGCGTTTATATTCGTGCAGACGCTTAATCTGTACGTCAAAAATTGACTCCGGATCAAGGAATTCGTTCTGAGTTTCTTTAAGATAAGAAGCAAGGCGTTCCTTGTTGTTCTGCTTAATCTTAAGGAATTCTTTCAAAGTTGCTTCGTCATCAACGAATTTTTCCAGTTTTCTAAGCTGGCTCAAATCTTTCTGCCAGCCGTCGCCAATTTTTGATGTAATGAAGGCAGCAAGTTCCGGGTTTGCACTCAGCAGCCAGCGGCGCTGTGTAACACCGTTAGTTTTGTTGTTGAATTTGTGCGGATAAAGTTCGTACCAGTCCTTAAGTTCCTGTGTCTTAAGCAATTCGGTGTGCAATGCAGCAACGCCGTTTACGCTGAAACAGCCGTGAATGGCAAGCCATGCCATGTGAATCATGCCGTTGTTGATGATTGCCATTTTGTTCTGTTTTTCGTAATCGTTCGGGAACTTTTCGCGCAAATCCATTACAAGACGGCGGTTAATTTCTTCAACAATCTGGTAAATGCGTGGCAGCAAGCCCTGGAAAATATTAATAGGCCATTTTTCAAGCGCTTCTGCAAGAATTGTATGGTTTGTGTATGCAAAAGTTTTTGTAACGATGCTCCAAGATTCGTCCCAGCCCAAACCGTATTCGTCCATCAAAAGGCGCATCAATTCAGGAATTGCAACAACAGGGTGTGTATCGTTCAGCTGAATTACGTGGTAATCAGGGAATTTGCGGAAATCTGTTCCGTGTTCACTTACAAAGTGACGGAGCAAATCCTGCAAACTTGCAGAACTGAAGAAATACTGCTGCTTTAAGCGCAAAGCTTTTCCAGAAGGGCCAGAATCATTCGGGTACAGAACGCGCGAAATATTTTCAGCTTCGTTCTGGCGTTCTACGGCGCGGTTGTACTGCATGTCGTTAAAAAGCTGCAAATCAAAGCCGTTAGGACTAGAAGCCTGCCACAAACGCAGAGTATTTACTGTGTTTGTATCATAGCCGGTAATCGGCATATCGTATGGCGTTGCGATAACTTCTTCGGCATTTTCAATTGTGAATTTGTCAGTACCGTTTGGCCATTTGCTTACGCCAACATTTCCGCCGAATTTAACAGTAACAGCAAGGTCGCTGCGCTTTACTTCCCACGGATCGCGGTGCTTAAGCCAGTTGTCAGGGTATTCAACCTGATAGCCGTTTTCAATGTGCTGTTCAAACATACCGTATTCATAGCGAATACCGTAACCGTGTCCTGGATAATCCAAAGTTGCAAGAGAATCAAGGAAACAGGCAGCAAGACGACCCAAACCACCGTTACCCAAGCCTGCGTCCGGTTCTTCATCTTCAACAAGGTTGTAATCAACGTTCAAAGACTTCAAAACTTCAACAACTGAATCTTTGATTTTTGTATTGATAAGGTTATTGCTTAAAGCGCGTCCCATCAAAAATTCTGCAGAAAGATAATAAACCTGACGTGTCGGTTTTTTCTCATATTCACGTCTGGTTTTCATCCAATTGTCCATAATCAGTTCTGCAGACGAAGCTGAAACTGCGTCAAACAAATCGTGCTGGTTTGCCTGTGTAATGTCTTTACCATACTGGCGTTTAAGACGGGCAGTCAGATTCTCCTTAAATTCTTCAGCATTAAATTCCATAATTCCTCCGCAGCAAGAAAGCAAATAAGTTTTATTGCCTTTCATTGCTAATAAACCGGTTTACAGTACCAGTTAGCCAATTATTTTTCAAGGGAAATTGTAAAAAAATTGAAAATCATAGAGTATTTTTTACAATTTCCTTACGGGCAAAACCTTCGCCCTGCCCGATTGACTCAATTCCGTAACAATTATTACATTTTCTGCTTTTTTTTAATTCAGTTTGAAAACTAAAAACTTTACCGGCTAAGCAAAATTGCAAAACTGCGCGCCGGCAAAATGTAAATCTTCTGCTCTTCCAAAAGTTCTTCTTTGCCTTCGTCCAGAAAATCGCCGGGGCTTGCAACCGAAGTATCTACGCAGCGAAGCCACTTTTTTCCCTCACTGGGCAGCGGCAGCTGTACGGTTACGTCTTTTACCGACGAGTTCATCATAAGGAAAAAGTCGTTGTCGTCCTTATCGGAAACAATTTCCTGCTGGCTGCCGGACAGGCGGAAAGCCAGAAAATGATTCAGTTTTTCCCAGTCCGGTGTATTGCCTTCTTCGTCAAACCAGCTGATGTCGCTCAGATTGTTCAGGGAAATATCCTGTCCGGTAAAAAATTCCGGGCGGCGCAAAGCCGGATGAGCCTTGCGCAAGGCGATAGCCATTTTTACAAAACGGTAAACTTCTGCATTTTTCTTCAAAAGCGACCAGTCAACCCAGGAAATTTCAGAATCCTGACAATATGCGTTATTGTTACCGTTCTGCGTGCGGCGGAATTCATCGCCAGCTAAAAGCATCGGCGTACCCTGCGACAATATTAAAGTTAACATGATGTTTTTAACCTGCCGGGTGCGTACGCTTTCAATGGCTTCGTTCATCGAAGGACCTTCAAAACCATAGTTATAGCTTGAATTGTTGTCAGAACCGTCGTGATTGTTTTCACCGTTTTCGTCATTGTGCTTGCCGTTGTAGCAAACCAAATCGTTCATGGTAAAGCCGTCGTGGCTGGTTATAAAGTTAATTGAATGGAACGGTTTGCGGCCGGAATACGAGTACAAATCGCTGCTGCCTGAAACGCGTGTTGCGGCGGCAGTTGCCAGATAATCGTCTCCGCGCCAGAACCGGCGGATATCATCTCTAAAACGGTCGTTCCATTCTGCCCAGCGCCCGCCGGGGAAACAGCCGACCTGATATGCGCCTCCTGCATCCCAGGCTTCGGCAATAATTTTGGTATTGCGCAAAACCGGATCTTCGGCAATCCATTCCAGAACCGGCGGATTCGGCATCAGGTTTCCCTTATTGTCGCGACCCAAAATTGAACCAAGGTCAAAACGGAAACCGTCAACGTGCATATCGATGACCCAATACTTAAGGCAGTTCAGGATATATTCGCGCACAACCGGGTGGTTGCAGTTGAAAGTATTGCCGCAGCCCGAATAATTGGTGTAATACTGCTTCTGGTCACTGCATAAAATATAATAAATCGAGTTATCCAGACCCCGGAAATTCAGCGTAATGCCGTGTTCGTTGCCTTCGGCGGTATGGTTAAAAACAATATCCAGAATTATTTCAATTCCGGCTTTGTGCATTTCGCGCACCATGGTTTTAAATTCTTCTACCTGACCGCCGATTTTTGTGCTTGCCGCATAGGAAGCTTTTGGCGCCATAAAGGCAATGGTACTGTAGCCCCAGTAATTTTTCAGGCGCTTTCCGTCTTTCGGGTTTACGTTGGTATTTTCATAAGCGTCAAACTCGTGAATCGGCAAAAGCTCAACGCTGGTAATGCCCAAATCTTTCAAATAGTCAATTTTTTCTGTTAATGCTTCAAAAGTACCCGGATTTTTGACCTTTGCCGTTTTACTTTTGGTAAAGCCGCGCAAATGAGTTTCGTAAATTACGCAGTTTTGCAGCTTATAATTAAGCGGCTTGTCGCCCTGCCAGTCAAAAGCATCGTCAATTACAATGCATTTTGGAAAACCAGCCGCACTGCGTATTGAAGAAAACTCAATATCCATAACGTCAACCGGCGTTACGTAATTTGGCGGAAGATTTTTGAAAATAGAAACATTGGTTAAGGCTTTTGCATAAGGGTCAAAAAGATACTGCTTTTTGTTGAAGCGGTGGCCTTCTTCCGGCAAAAAAGGCCCGTCAACACGGTACAAATATAAAGCGCCGGCTTTCAGTCCGACAATTTTAGCGTGCCAAAGGTCGCCGGTTTTATTTATCTGCGGATCAAATTCGTAAGTAAAATAAGGACTTGCATCATCAGGATTCTGAAAAATATCCAAAAAAACTTTTGTACCGTTTCTGGTAAAAAGTGTAAAGTTTACACCGTCGTGTTCAAGGGTTGCCCCGGCTGGAAGAGGTTTGCCGGGCTGTACGCTTAACGTGCTCATAACACTTAATTGTAACATTGAAACCCCTTTTTGACTAGCAAAAAGACGTTTTAGCGCCCAAAATTGAAGAATAATTATTAACTGGAAGATAAAGCCCAATTGGTTTACAAAAGAAATTTACTCCGTTTCCAAACAAAAAAAGCAGGCTGAAAAATCAGTCTGCTTTTTGCAATTTATGGTATTAAAACAAATTAAAGATTTTCCAGTACAGAACCGGCAACAGCGTTAACTTCCGGCTGCTGCGCCGCCATATTTGCGGCAGTACCTTCCAGCCTGATAATTTCTTCGTTGGAAAAAATCTGGTCCATATTCAGAATAATGATGAAATTATCCTCTTTTTTGCCAATGCCTTTTATAAACTGCGCCGCAATGCTGTTGCCGAACTTTGGAGAAGGCTCAATTTCGTCGCCCGCAAGTTCAATAACTTCCTGCACCGAATCCGCAATTGCACCGAAAGTAACGGTTTTATCGTTTTCGCCCTTCACTTCCATTACAATTATGCGTGTTTCTTTTGTGGCTTCAACCGGCTGCATTCCAAACTTTTTGCGCAGGTTCACCACCGAAATTCCCTGACCGCGGGAATTAATCAGACCTTCCATATAGGAAGTTGTGCAAGGCACTTTTGTAATCTGCATATATTCAAGCACTTCTTGAACGTTGTGAACGTCAGCGGCATACTGGGCACCGTCAAGCTTAAAAGTCAAAAACTGGTTACTCACAGGTTTTCTCCACAAGTAAAAGGAATTTTTAAAGTTTTCCACAAGCAGAAAAAGAAAAATGTGGAAAACTTTAAAACCATTTTAGCACAAAATCGCATTTTTGCGTAAAAAATCAGACAAAATGCGCAGGTTCGGGTATTTTCTTTTGCCGTGCTGAACGCTTCGCTTCAGCAAACGCGCCGCGCCGTAAAATCTGCATACCCGTTTCCGCCGCATCTAGCGCAGCTCTGCCAGATCCAGAACAAGGCGCTCGGTTTTTTCCCAACCCAAGCACGGGTCTGTAATCGACTTTCCGTAAACGCCGCCGTCAGGCTTCTGGCAGCCGTCTTCAAGATAGCTTTCTATCATCAGTCCTTTTACCAGCCTGTTAATGTCATCGTTGTGGCGGGTACTGTGCAAAACTTCTTTTGCAATACGAATCTGCTGTTCAAACTTTTTGCCGGAATTATTGTGGTTTGCGTCGATAATTACGCCGGGATTTTGCAGGTTTGAATTCTTTTCGTACAGTTCTGCCAGAGCCTGCAAATCTTCGTAGTGGTAGTTTGGCAGCGAACGCCCGTATTTGTTAACAGAACCGCGCAGAATTGCGTGGCTTAACGGGTTGCCCTTGCTTTCAACTTCCCAGCCGGAATATACAAAAGTGTGGCTGTGCTGAGAAGCGGTAATCGAGTTCATCATTACGGAAAGGTCGCCACTGGTTGGGTTTTTCATGCCTACGGGAATTGTCAGGCCGCTTGATACCAGACGGTGCTGCTGGTTTTCTACCGAACGCGCGCCGACTGCAACATAAGACAGAACATCGGTCAGGTACTGATAGTTTTCCGGGTAAAGCATTTCATCGGCGCAGGTAAAGCCGCTCTGTTCAAAAGCCTTTATGTGAAGCTTTCTGATTGCGATTAAACCTTTAAGCATATCCGGCAGGCTGTTCGGATCCGGCTGGTGGAACATTCCTTTATAGCCTTCGCCTGTGGTACGCGGTTTGTTTGTATAGATGCGCGGAATCATCAGGATTTTATCTGCAACTTTATCCTGCAAAACGCGAAGGCGGTCAATGTATTCCAGAACCGCGTCTTCGCGGTCTGCCGAACACGGTCCGATGATTAAAATAAGTTTATTGCTTTTGCCGGTAAAAACTTCTTCAATGGCTTTATCGTTCTGTTTTTTCTTTTCAATAAGTTCCGGCGTAAGCGGATACATTTCTTTAATTACGTTGGAATCCGGCAGTTTTCTCTTAAAAATCATATTCATAGCAGTTTCCTCTCTATTTTCTTCTATTAAATTTGTCATTTTGAATTTGTTACGGAACATAATTCAGCACGACAAGTTGCATTGCAAAAACCCGGCGGCGCGGACAAAAATCAGCCGTTGTAATAAGTGCCTGCAATTTTCAGGTTTGCACATACGGCTTTCAGTTCCTGAAGCATTTCCTGCCCGTTTGGCGTGTTAATATTGCCTTCGGCTTCAATGTAGAAATAATACTGCCAGAGCGAATCTTTCAGCGGACGGCTGCGCAGGTTGCGCATATTGTAGCCGTGCGCACCAATTATATTCAGGGTTTGCACCAAAGCCAGCGCTTCGTTGCGCACGGTTAAAAGCATGATAAAACATTCGTCGCTGCGTTTGTTCTGCTGCAAATACGAATTTTTTGCCCGGCTGAATACCGCAAAACGCGTTGTATTATTGCGGCTTGTGTTTATGCCGCTTTCCAGAACTTTCAGTCCGTAAAGCTGCGCCGTTTCTTCGGAAGCAATTGCGGCAACCGTCGGATCGTTCAGTTCTTTTGCGTGCTTTGCCGCCACCGCGGTATTAGGAAAAGCAATTGTCTGAAATCCGTGTTTCTGGATGTATTCTTCACACTGGTCCAAAGCCTGCGGGTGACTTACAACAGTTTTAATACTGTCAATGCTTGTGCCCGGCACAGCCATTAAATTGTGCACAATATCAAGGCTTCGCACCTGATTTATGTAAAGGTCGCCGCTAAAAAGCAAATCCATTACAGCACCAACTTCGCCTGCAAAACTGTTTTCAATCGGCAGTACGGCACAGTCGGCTTTACCGTCTTCCGCGGCTTTATAGGCGGCGTTAAAATTTGCATAAGGCACAAGGTTTGCAGAAGGAAACATTTTTTTTGCCATAATATAGGCGTAGGCACCTTCAACGCCGCTGTATGCAACCGTCATGCCGTTCATCAGCCGCGACTGGTAATCTACAGAAAGATTCATTACGTTTTTCATGAACTCAACGTAATAAGATTCTATGTTCTGGTCGCTAATCAGTTTGCGGTTTTTGGCAAGAAGAATTTCTTCACGCTTCGTATCGCGAATGGAAATGCCGTGTTCGGTTTTGTATTCCGCAATTTTACGGCTTTCTTCCATGCGCCTTACAAAAAGCTCAGCCATCTGCGCATCAATTTTTTCAATCGAATCCCTGCATTCATCCAAAATGCTCATTTTATGCTCCTATAAAAGCACCGCAGGCAGCAAGCTCCGCAAAAACAGAAACCCTGAACAAGCCGGCGGTGCCATAAATGGCGAAAAATCAATCTGGCAGCAGTGCCAAAAATAAAAAAACGCGGTCCGTAAAAGAACCGCGTTTGCAATTTGCAAAATATTTTTTTAGCCCGGTGCTTTTACTTAACTGGCGTCTGGTGAGTAAAAAAGAAAAAGCTGCTAAACGAAAAAGCCCGTGAAGCTGAAGAGAAAACCTGAAAAATTGCGCAGCTGTTTTTTGCAAACGTCATTTTGCACCTTTTTATGCAAGCCTTGAAATAAAAGCGACCTTAAAATGCAATTTTTAAAGTCAGCCCTGAAAATTAAATAAAATTAAACTTGCTTAAGTCCTTTTAAATTACCTCAACAGCCCCGTTTGGTCAACCACTCGCGCCGTTATATGGCGGCAGCGCTGCATTGTGAAGACCAAATATGCGGCTTTCATGCAGTAAAAACAGCGCCGGTATTGCCGTGCAAGCATAACAGCAGGCAAACTGAAAAAATAGAAAAAGCGCATAAAAAAGCCCCGGAAAACCGGGGCAAAGGTGATAAACAATTACCAGCAGCGGAAATATCAAGGGGGACAAAACCGCTGTTGATAAGTTTTTACAATTTAATTAACAAAGGCTTATTCTTTGTCCTGCAGTGCGTCAAAACCGCTTTCGCCGGTGCGCACTTTTACAACATTTTCTACCGGGTAAACAAAAATCTTACCGTCGCCAATGTGACCTGTATAAAGTGCTTTCTTAGCGCTTTCAATTACTTCTTCTACAGGAACTTTTGCTACGACAATTTCAACCTTGATTTTTGGCAGCAAGGTAATGTCAACAGGAACACCACGATAGAACTCGTTAGAACCTTTCTGCATACCGCAACCCATAACATTTACAACTGTCATACCTGTTACGCCAATGCTGTTCATTGCAGCTTTCAATGCGTTGAACTTGCTCTGGCGTGTAATGATTACAACCTTGTGGCAAACAGCTTCGGTACTAGAAGCAACTGTTGCAGGAGCAACAACCGGAACAGCCTGATCAATTGCAACACCAGCTTCTTTGGCAACTGCAACTTCTTCTGAACTGTAAGGCATGATGAAGCCTGCATAACCAGTTTCAAGACCGTGTTCAAGCTTATCAAGACCGACAATTTCTTCTTCTGCGGTAACACGCAAACCCAAAGTCTTTTTGATTACGGCAAAAACAATTGTAATTGTTACGGCTGTCCACAAAATTGTTGCGCCCATACCAAGCAGCTGAATTCCCAAATCCTTAAATCCGCCGCCGTAGAACAGACCGGCAAGAACTTCGCCGTTTTTGTCTTCCATTGCATAGCCAGGAACAGCCGGGTTTGCAAACAATGCAACAGCGATTGTGCCCCAGATACCGTTCAGCATGTGAACTGCAACTGCACCAACAGGGTCGTCGATGTGCAGCTTGTAATCCATGAACCAAATACCAAATACAACAAGCAGACCAGCAACAATACCGATGATACATGCACCGCCGGCGTCAGCAACGTCACAAGGTGCAGTAATTGCAACCAGCCCAGCCAAAGCAGCGTTCAAACACATACTTACGTCAGGTTTTCCGTATTTAATCCATGTAAAAAGCATTGTTGTAACAGCGGCAAGAGCCGGTGCAATTGTAGTTGTTACAAAAATAGAACCTAACTGTGGCAAAGATGTAGCAGCTGCGCCGTTGAAGCCGTACCAGCCCAACCACAAAATGAATACACCCAGCGCACCAATCGGAATGTTGTGGCCAGGGAAAGCGTGAACGCCTGTAACCTTGCCGGTTGCGTCTTTGTCAAACTTGCCGATACGCGGACCAACCATAGCTGCACCAATCAGGGCACAGATACCGCCAACCATGTGGATACAGTTAGAACCGGCAAAATCGTGGAAACCAATAGCAGCAAGCCAGCCGCCGCCCCATGTCCAGTGTGCTTCAATCGGGTAAACAATTGCACTGATAATTGCAGAATAAACACAGTAAGAAAGGAACTTTGTTCTTTCTGCCATGGCACCACTTACAATAGTTGCAGTAGTTGCACAGAAAACAAGGTTAAAAATAAAACCAGACCAGTCAAATTCAGCATAGTTTGTAAAAACCTGCCAGTTTGGCTTACCAAGCAAACCGAAAAGAATGTTTTCGCCAAGCAAAAGACCAAAACCAATCAAAATGAAAGTTACTGTACCGATACAGAAGTCCATCAGGTTTTTCATTATGATGTTACCAGTGTTTTTTGCACGGGTAAAACCAGTTTCTACCATTGCAAAACCGCACTGCATCCAGAAAACCAGGGCGGCACCAATCAAAAACCACACGCCCCACAAGTCGCTGCTGACAGATTCAACAGCTGTCATCACTTCTTCCATGTTTTTCTCCTAATTTTATAAATTCAGGGTTTATAAAAAATTCAGTATTTACAAAAAAAGCGGCAATCGCCGTTGATGATGCCAAAGTTTTTATCCTTCAGCAAAACCGCACGACGCCCTTGTCGCTTTTTCTGTCTGCCGGGAACAGCCTGCGCTGCCCCGGAATATTTTAATTTTCTTCTATATAAATGCGTTTTTTACGCTTCGCTGATTAGCGAACACCAAAAAGCATTTCGCCGTAGCTTGGATATGGCCAGTCTTCTGCTGATGCAATCATTTCCATTCCGTCGGCAGGAATACGCAGTGCAACCATGTCCGGGATAATTGTATCTTTGTAGTAGAAAGACAAATCGCCAACATTTGCAAAAGATTTTGTGTTGACCAAATCTTCTTCAAGCTTGCGTGCAGCTTTGTACATTGCACTCATCATTTCGCTAAGCTTGGTCAAAGTTTCTTTTTCAAATGTGTTTTCAACACCCAAAGAAGCCTTCTGCAAAGCAGCATCTGCAAGTTTCTTGCTGTATGTACTCATTGCAGGCAAGATGTCTTTGTTTGCCATGTCAAGCATTGTCAAAGCTTCAATGTTAAGCACCTTGCAGTAGTTTTCAGAAAGAACTTCGTAACGTGCCCTCAATTCAACTTCGCTGAAAACTTTGTGTTCTCCGAAAAGTTTAAGGTTCTTTTCATCAAGCAGGTGGCTCAAAGCTTCAGGTGTAGTCTTAAGGTTCAGCAAACCGCGTTTTGCAGCTTCTGCAACCCATGCATCGTCGTAACCGTCGCCGTTGAATACAACGCGGTTGTGTTCGTGCAGTACCTTTTTAATAAGGGCATGCATTTCCTTGTTGAAATCTTTTGCGCCTTCAAGCTGGTCTGCAAACTGTTTAAGCTGTTCTGCAACAATTGTGTTAAGAACTGTGTTTGCACACGAAATTGAAGAGTTAGAACCCAAAGAACGGAACTCGAACTTGTTGCCGGTAAAGGCAAACGGTGAAGTTCTGTTGCGGTCGGTTGTATCTTTAGAAAAGTGAGGCAAAGTGGTAACGCCAATCTGCATCAGAACCTTTTCTTTTTTATCGCAAGGTGTATCAGTTTCAATTGCCTTAAGTACTTCTGTAAGTTCTGTACCAAGGAAGATTGAAATAATTGCTGGCGGTGCTTCGTTTGCACCAAGGCGGTGGTCGTTACCGGCAGTTGCAACGCTGATGCGGAGCAAATCCTGGTTTTCGTCAACAGCCTTAATAACTGCACTTAAGAACAGCAGGAACTGTGCGTTTTCGTAAGGTGTTTCGCCCGGATCAAGCAGGTTTTTGCCTGTATCTGTAGAAATTGACCAGTTGTTGTGCTTACCGCTTCCGTTAACGCCGGCAAATGGTTTTTCGTGAAGAAGACAAACCATACCGTGTTTTTTTGCAACTTTGCGCATTGTTTCCATTGTAAGCTGGTTGTGGTCAGCAGCAAGGTTTGTAGTTGCAAAAATAGGTGCAAGTTCGTGCTGTGCAGGTGCAACTTCGTTGTGTTCAGTTTTGGCAAGAACGCCAAGCTTCCACAATTCATCGTTGAGGTCTTTCATAAAAGCCTGAACGCGAGGCTTGATGGCACCAAAGTAGTGATCTTCAAGTTCCTGACCTTTTGGAGCTTTTGCACCGTACAAAGTGCGGCCTGTAAAAATAAGGTCTTTGCGCTGGTCAAAAAGTTCTTCTGGAATAAGGAAATATTCCTGTTCAGGACCAACGGTTGTTTTTACGTTCTTTACGTCTTCGTTGCCGAAAAGTTTAAGAACGCGTGTAGCCTGTTTGCTGATGGCTTCCATAGAACGCAGAAGTGAAGTTTTCTGGTCAAGTGCTTCGCCGCCGTAAGAACAGAATACGGTTGGAATGCACAAAACGCCTTCCTTAATGAATGCGTAAGAAGTAGCATCCCATGCTGTATAACCGCGGGCTTCAAATGTTGCGCGGATACCGCCGCTTGGGAAAGAAGAAGCATCAGGTTCACCCTGAATCAATTCCTTACCGGAAAATTCCATAATGATTTTGCCGTCGGCAGTTGGCTGAATAAAACTGTCGTGTTTTTCGGCTGTTACACCGGTCATCGGCTGGAACCAGTGCGTAAAGTGGGTTGCACCCTTTTCAATTGCCCAGTCTTTCATTGTGTTTGCAACAACTGTAGCAACGTTCAAATCTAAAGCCTTGCCATTTTTAATTGTGCTCTGCAACGCTTTGTAAGTTTCTTTTGGCAGGCGTTCTTTCATTACAGTATCGTTAAAAACCATACTGCCAAACATTTCTGCAACCTGTGACATAATTTTATCCTCCGTTATACAGACAAAAAAAAGCGACAAAGGCTCTGTGGGTTTTTGCAAAACCGGAAGTTTTACAAACCAACCAGCAGCGCCTTTGCCGCCTTAAATTTAATTTTTGTGCTGCAAAAAACTGAACAGATGCCGTTTTCCGCAGCTTTTAAAACAAAAAACCGCAGAAACACCTTTGATGTATTTCTGCGGCTCCATTGTCGCTTGATGTTCTTGTTATAACCACTATTAAAAAAACTGTCAATACGGTTTTGCA
>JAKSTR010000066.1 GCA_024402495.1 Treponemataceae bacterium | reverse complement strand
GTGTTTCACTGAATGAAACAACGTTGTTTCATCGGGTAAAACAATGGTGTTTCATTCTGCAAAACAAAAATAATATTTGCAAAAATCAAATCTGACAAAGTCACTAGTTTTTGATTCGCAAAAACTAGTTCGCGTACATAGAAAATGGCAGCGGTTAGAGATAGTTTAGAGATAATAGAACAGTACGCGTCTGGCGCAATTCAAACAGGCAAAAAATTCAAACAGCACGAATCGTTTACAAATAATCGTGGTTGGCTTATAATTACTTATTATGGCTGTTATTATTCCTATTGCCGGCGGAAAAGGCGGCGTAGGCAAAAGTGTACTTTCTACAAACCTCTCTGTAAGTTTAGCCGCAAGGTGCCAGAACGTCATTCTGTGCGACTTTGACTTTGGCGGAGCAAACCTGCACACCATGCTGGGCTTAAAAAACAATCAGAACGGGTTGGGGCACTTTATTAACAAAATAGAAACCGATATGAGCGCCCTTGTGCAGGCAACCGGAATACCGAACCTGCATTTTATCGCCGGCGACTGTCTTTTTCCCGGTGCAGCCAACATTGATTTTTTCACCAAACAGAAAATCATACGCGAACTTACAAAACTTCAGTGCGACTATCTGATTTTAGACCTTGGCGCCGGTTCGGCACACAACATAATTGACTTTTTCATTATGGCAAATAACGGCGTTGTAATTATTACGCCGGAAATTACTTCGGTATTAAACTCATATTCGTTTTTAAAGTCTGTAATTTACAGATTCTGCTACCGACAGTACAACCCCAAAAGCCCGGCGCGGCAGATACTGAAAAACAGCATTTTACAGCGGCTCGAAGGTCGCGAATATTCTTTTGAACAGATTTTAAGCGTAATTGACGACGCAATGCCCGGCGAAGGCAAGCGCGTTTACGAAGAAATGAGCAAATTCAAGCCCAGAGTTATCATGAACATGGGGCGCAATTCTTCCAATACCGAAATGGGCGTAAGGCTTCAGTCGCTGGTAAAGCACAAGCTTTGCATCGACCTTGAATACATCGGCTACACGCCCTACGACGAAGCAGTTCAGGCGGCAATTGCCCAGCGCAAACCGGCGGTTCTTGCCTACCCCAATTCCATGTTTGCACAGTCAATTCCGCCGATTGTACAGCGCATTTGCATGGCTGGCGCAAACAACCTGACCACGCTGCACGACGCCCCGGAAGATTTTGCAGATATTGTAAAAGAGTTTTACGATAAGCAGGCAGAAAACCAGAAAAAACTGAACAGACGATAGACAACTTGAACAAAAGGAATGAGAGAGTAAATAGATGGAAACAGAAACAATTCTTGGCAACTTAAAAGAAATCAGCGACGAAAGCGGACGAGATTTTTTCGATTTAAGTTCAAACTTTCCGGTTCTGGTAAGCGAACTTAACTTTATAAAAAACAGCGAAACCGACGACGCTTTTGACAATCCGAAGCTTGCAAAATTCAAGCAGGTTCAGGGTTCGCTTACCAATATCATACAAAAGCAAACAGAAATTGTAGAACAGAACAAGCAGGTTGCATCAAACTTTAAAAGCCGCAATACCGAACTTGTGGAAAGTTTTACCAAGCGCATGGAACTGCTTGCAAGCATGAATGAACTTATTCAGCGCATTAAAGACGAAAGCAGCGAAATGGAACTTATTTCTCTTAATGCAATGGTAGTTTCCATAAAATCCGGCAAGGAAGGTCAGGCGTTTTCATACATTACTTCAAACCTTAAAACCCTTTCCCTGCGCCTGATTGCACAGTCTGACGCATTGATTGACAATGAAAAAGCCATAAAAGAAAACATTACCCTGCTTGAACGCACAATCAGCGATGTTGAACGCATCAGCGGCAAAACCGGCGATGATACCGGCGCAAACATCAGCATCGGGCAGGCGCTGGAAAACATTATGGCGGAACTTGCCAGCATGATGGAAAAAGCTTCCAGCGTGCGCCAGCCTATCTTAAAGGCGATGGAATGCATTCAGATGCAGGATATTATCCGCCAGTCGCTTGACGACGTTATTCTGACTCTTTCCAAAATAAAGGAAACAGGCAGCCGCGCCACGGACGATGAAAAACTTGACCAGTGCTGCTTTAACGAACAGCTTGCAAAAGTTTCCATCACTCTTCTTGAAAGCATAAACAACAAGCTTAAAGCTTCAATTGACGTGTTCAAGCAAAACCGCGATACAATCAACAGCATTCTGTCTGACGTTGAACGCCAGCGCCAGAACTTTATCAACAGCAGCTTAACGGACACAAGCCGCAGGGACAGCCTGCAGGCGTGCATTGAACGCACCAGCGCAGAATTCGGCGATTTTGTAAATATTTTCAAATCGTACCAAAGCGCGCAGGAACAGGTTCTGGAAAAATCAAGCTCAATTCAGCACGCCGTACAGCGCATTCAGCTGTGCTTTACGGACTTTTTCCCGATTATCAACAACCTGACTTATGTTGCAATTGCCCAGCGCATTGAAGTTGCGCGCAATACAAACATCAGCACAATCAAGACTACGGTCGACTATATGTCTAACCTTATCATGCAGACAAACCAGAACGTAGAAGACGCGCAGAAACTTTTGCAGAGCTTCATTGACAACAGTACAAAGCAGATCAAGCAGTTTTCTACCGAAGCTGATGCTGACCGCAAGTTCTTTTCGGCAATCAACAAAACAAAATCGATGTTCATTAAGTCGCTGAGCAAGCTGCAGAACGATTTTGTTAAGGCTGTAGAAAACTTTACGGTTTATTCGGAAGACTTTTTGATGTCTTACCGTTCCATTGAAGGCGCAATTGAACATTTGCAGCAGCTTTCGGCACGTTTTGAAAACGAACAGTCGGCGCTGAAGGAAATTTACGAAGAAGCCTGGAACGAAAAAGCAAAAATAATGAAAGAAAAAGGCGTAAGCGAATGGTCTATACGCAATTCGTCTTTTAACGACTTTATCAAGCATTTTACAATCGTTTCTGACAAACAGGCGGTTGGTTCTATTACCGGCATGGAAGTTGATGCTGGTGTTGAAGCCGGCGAAATTACATTCTTTTAGCCTTGGGTTCTGCTTTTACGCTATTGCAGTCTTCATGATAACGCATGCATACCGTGCATATCTTAAAAGTGTTTTTCTGGTATGCACTTAACTTTGATAAAGTTTTTGCAGCGCGTTTTTTTTGACAACTAAGGTGAAATAATGTAAACTTTCACTAACTATCCTAAATGCCGGGTTTTAAAGTTTTGTCATCCCGAACTTGATTCGGAATCTGTTTTTGAATGACAAATCAGATGCTGTACGTAGCCGCCGAAAGCTAACAAGTTCAGCATGACAAAATGAATTGTATTTGGTAAAAGAGATTTTTTATCAATTTCTTCAAACCCGGCATTCACGGTAACTATTTTTTTTGAAGGCTAAAAGCAGGAATGAACAATCATTTTGATTCGCATTTTCAAAAAAGCGTTGTAACGATTTTGCCGGGTGAATATTTTTCAACTTCTGACGACGTTTTAATTTCTACGGTTTTAGGTTCGTGCATAAGCATTGCCCTTTTTGACCCTGTAAAAATTATTGGCGGATTAAACCATTTCATGCTGCCCTATTCTTCCAAAAACTTTTCCATTACGCCGGAAGAACAAGGCAGATACGGCGATTTTGCAATTGAGCTTTTAATTAACGATATGCTTAAAAAAGGCTGCAAAAAAGAAGATTTGAAGGCAAAGGTTTTTGGCGGCAGCAATGTTTTGGAAAACGGCGGTTATTATCAGAACCGGACGGGCTTAAACAATATAAGTTTTGCACTTAATTACCTTGAAACTGAAAAGATTCCGATTCTTGCAAATGATACGGGCGGTATTTTTCCGCGTAAAATATTTTTTGACCCGAAAACTTTTAAGGTATATTTGAAGCGCATTCAGCGTTCAGACATTGCAATGGACGAAATCAAGAAAAGAGAAAACGCATACCGGGAATCCATCCAAAAAGAACAGCCGAAAGCCGGCGATATTACCTGGTTTTAGGCTGCGCTTTTGCAGAATATATTGCACCGGTGTTTTAATAATATTATGTATTATCCAGCGGCAAAAAAAATACCCAAAATTGCGTTTTGCAATTTTGGGTATTTTTATATTCCGGTATTTATGTTTTATTCTTCTGCAACAGCGTCGGCATGTGTAATGTTATACAATACAAAAAGCTGGCAAATCAGTTCATAGTTTTTGTGGTAATTCCACTGCTTTGTATACGGAAAAAGTTCTGAAATTAAAGCCTTTGGTTTTGCCTTAGATTTTGAAAGGTTTTTAAGCTTGTTGTTTTTGTCGTTGCGTTCTGCGTTCAAAGAATCCCTGATGTCGCTTAAGCTTATTTTTTCTTCATCAGATTCTACATCAAGAATTACCAAATCTTTTGGAAAGTTTTCGCATTTTTCATCGATTAAGAAAAGTTTGTTGATAATCTCGCAAAAATCTTTTACATCGGCATCGTTTTCCAAAGTAACCAGATCAGTTAAAACGGCGTTGTTGATGTAATAGCCGTATTCGCTGTCATAAATAAAAAGGTTGTCAGCAAGCTTCAAAAAGCGCGTAACGCTTTCCTTTTCGTCAAACTGGTTGATTACGGTATCAATTGTGTCGCTAAAATTGTTTGCAAAAGCTGCGGCGCAGGCAACCACCAAACCCAAAACTATTGAAAAAATCTTTTTCATAAAATCCTCTTAAACTCTTAAATTTATACGGTTTTTGTATATTATCAGGCGCGCATAAAAATTTCAATTTTAAGCAAGGTTTTAGGCAATGCGCCTAGCTGCGCGCCCGGATTATGCAGACAACGGCAATTTTTTGCAGGATTGCAGGAACAATGACAGGCGAAAAAATACCTGAAAAGTCCTAATCTTCAAATTTAAAGCCGTCGTAGGCAGCCATAAAAGGCGCATCAAACATTAAAAAATCCATTACATCGTTGCCCAAAATGCCGCGCACTACCAGCCCCGTGCCTTTCTTAAAGAAAAACTCAAGCATAAGATAATGATAGCCTTCGCAATAGCGGGAAACTGGTTCCGTTACAAAATAGGTAAATGCAAAATCGGCATTAAATTTGCGCCGGGCATCTTCGTCCTTTATGCGCGTTAAATTTTTAAATTCAATTTTGCGCCCGGCTAAGGCTTTTACGTAATTTACAAGCAAAGGTTCGTAGGCAAGCTGGCGTGCCAAATCTTCGTCATCAAGATTGGGGTATGTTTTAACTTCCTGCAGCAGCGTGTAGCGGCTGATTAAATTGCCGCTGCTTTGGGCAACGCCAAACTGTATCTGGCACGGCACGTCCAAATTTGAAGGCAAATCTTCCTGCGAAACAAAATCGCTGGCAGAAAAAACAACAGGAAACTGATTAACCGGCGTAACGCGGTAAACGATGTCTTTTGCAGTTACATAGGCAAACAGGCAGCCGCAACAAAAAAAAAGCCCGGCAAGGCTCAACAATTTTTTCATACTCTTTCCTAAATTACACAGTTTCTTCTATATAAATGCGCAAACTGCACGCCATAAAAGAAACTGCCTTTAATGCAAAACCCTGAAAAATACTTTTCAGAGATGTCCTTTTTTAATACGACTCAACCTGATCAAGTTCGTCTTCCATATATTTTATGATTTTTTCCATGTCCAGAATCAGCACAAAACGGTCGCCGCTTGAACCGACCCGGCTTATAAACTCGTTGTGAATCATGTCCAGCGCCGAAGTTCCGTCAACCGCGGTGGCAACGTTGGAAAGCTGATTCACGTTTTCTACATCATCAGCTAAAAAACCGAAAACAATTTCCTGCTCGCCGGGTATGGTGGCTTCGGCAACAATAATTGAACTGTCTTCGGTTTTTGCAGATGGTTTTATATTGAAAAGAATACGCAAATCGATTACAGGAATAACGGTACCGCGGATATTTAAAACGCCCTTCAGGTAAGGTGCAGTACGCGGAACACGGGTAACGGTTTCGTAAGTCAAAACTTCCCGTACAGAACAAACGTCAACGGCGTAAGCAACATCGCCCAAAACAAAGGTTAAAAATGCATCGGTTGTGTCGTCGCTCATAAAAAACTCCTTAAAAAAATAATAACACAGCTTATAAAAATTGGCAAATCTGTACTTTTATTGAAGAAAAATGAAAACTGACGGCAGAAAATCAGCCATTGTTAAAAGTGTAAAAATTTTTTCTTGCAAAATCGGGCTAATAAAATTAAAATTATGGTTGAGTAATTGGTAAACTTTAGCGGGAGAAAAAATGGCTAAAACCGACAATATTGGCAAGCTTTCTTTAACCGGCGACCTTTCCGTAAGCGACGCCGCAAAAATACACGAATATATGTCTGCACTTTTAAAAGAGTTCAGCACCGTATGCATAAATTTTTCATCTCTGGAAGATTTTGACGCTTCCATCATTCAATTATTATTTGCGCTGTGCCGTCAGGCAAAAACAGAAACAAAAAAAGTTACTTTTGAAGGTACTTTTTCCAAAGACGTGCGCAAAAGACTTTACGCAACAGGCTTGATTTCTGCGCCGGATGTTGACGACAGCGTTATCGTAGTTCAGTTAACTGACAAAATAGTGAATAAATAAGGAATTTGCGTATGATGGACAAAATGGCAGAGATTTTTTATGACGAAGCAAATGACCTTTTGAATAAACTTGAAGACTTGCTTCTGGAACTTGAAAACAATCCCGAAGATCCAGAAACAATTTCCGCAATTTTTAGAAGCATGCATACCATTAAAGGTTCTTCCGGTATGTTCGGGCTTGATGCAATTTCGCATTTTACCCACGAAGTTGAAACCTGCTTTGACGAAGTGCGCAACGGCAAGGTTGCAGTTACTTCTGAATTGATTTCCATTACATTAAAGGCACGCGACCACATCCGCACCATGCTTGACGAGCCGGAAAACCCTGATATTGAAACAGAATCGGCTTCGCTGATTTCAGTTTTTCAAAATTACGTATTGAACAACCATATCGGCGAAATTACCGAAAGCAACAAAAAAGAGACTGAGCAGGCTAAGGCGGCAAAACCGGCAGAAAAAGAAATGCCGAAACGCGAAGCAACATGGCGTATTCAGTTCATGCCTTCGCCAGATTTATTTAAGAACGGTACACGCCCCTGCGCCCTGCTGGAAGAATTGCAGGGAATGGGCAAATGTTCAATTACGCCGTTTGTTGCCAAAATACCAAGCTTAAGCCGCATTGACCCAAGCTGCTGTTATATGTCCTGGGAAATTATCATTACAACCACCGCCGACGAAAACGAGCTGAAAGACGTTTTCATCTTTCTGGACAATTCAAGTTTGGTGCAGATTACCTGCATTGCGGACGAAGACAGCGAACCTGTAAGCAAGCGCATCGGTGAAATTCTTGTTGAACGTAATTCTACCACGGAAGAAGTTATTGACGCGGTTCTTTCAAGCAAAAAAACCGTGGGCGAAATTCTTACCGACGCAAAAGTTGTTTCTAAAGAAGAAATGCAGGCTGCGTTAACCCAGCAGCAGCACTTAAAAGATGTTCAGGAAAAGAAGCAGCAGGAAGCAAGCAGCCAGACTATTAAGGTTAATTCTGAAAAACTAGACAAACTTATTGACCTTGTGGGCGAACTTGTTACATTCAACGCGCGTCTTGGTCAGCTTTCGCAGTCCATTCAAAACGGCGTGCTTTCTACCCTGGGCGAACAGGGAGAGCGCCTGATTCTGGAACTGCGCGATACTACGATGGATATGCGCATGCTGCCAATCGGCACAATTTTTTCACGCTTCCGCCGTCTTGTCCGCGACTTATCACGGGATTTGAACAAAGACATTGAACTGATTACCGAAGGTGCCGATACCGAGCTTGACAAAACCGTAATTGAAAAACTTAACGACCCGCTGGTTCACCTGATACGCAACTCTATAGACCACGGTATTGAAGTGCCGGCAGTACGACAGGCATCCGGTAAAAATCCGACAGGCAAAGTTACTTTGCGCGCAGAACACGCCGGCGCGTTTGTTTTGATTACAATTGAAGACGACGGCGCGGGCTTAAACAAAACCGCAATCCGCAGAAAGGCAATAGACCGCGGCATTATCAGCGCCAACGACGAACTTAGCGACAACGAAATCTGCGAACTTATTTTTCAGCCGGGCTTTTCTACCGCGGCAAAAGTTACTTCGGTTTCAGGCCGCGGCGTAGGAATGGACGTTGTAAAAAAAGACATTACGGCTTTGGGCGGCACGGTTACAACAATCAGCAACGAAGGCGAAGGTACAAAGTTCATTTTGAAGCTTCCGTTAACGCTGGCTATTATCGAAGGAATTCTGGTACAAATCGGTACTTCGTTCTTCGTAATTCCGCTTTCTAACGTTGTAGAATGCCTTGAATTTAAGCGCACAACCAGTACACGGGACAAAATCTGCGCTTCGGTAAATATCCGCAACGAAGTAATGCCTTACATCGACTTGCGCACTTTCTTTGAAATTACAGACCCGGAACCGGCAACGGAACAGATTATCATTGTAAACGATCAGGATTCGCGCATCGGACTGGTAATTGATAAAGTAATAGGAAATTACCAGACCGTCATCAAGCCGCTTGGAAGGCTTTACAAAAATACGCCGGGCTTATCCGGTGCAACAATTCTGGGCGACGGTTCTGTTGCGCTGATTCTGGATATTTACAAACTGTCTGACATTATCAGGGAAATTGACACAAACAGCGACAGTTTTTCTAATTTTCAGGCAAAAGCCGCGATTGCAAACTTTTAATCAGGTGTTCAGAATAAAAAATGGATAATCCCGGCTTTTTGATTCAAAATCAAGAATTAACAGAAAAAGAATTTCACACAATCTCGGACTATATTGAAAAAAACGTCGGCATAAAAATGCCAGACGCAAAGCGCATCATGATGCAGTCGCGCCTGATGGGGCGTTTGCGCCAGCTGAAAATTTCAACTTTTGCCCAGTATATTGATTACGCTTTCAATAACGAGCAGGAACTGATTTTGATGATTGATACGCTGACAACCAACAAGACCGAGTTTTTCAGGGAAAACGATCATTTTAAATATATGACTGACAAGGTTTTGCCGGAATTTGCTGCAAAAGGCAAAAATATGGTGAAAATCTGGTCAGCCGGATGTTCCAGCGGCGAAGAGCCCTATACTCTGGCTATCGTAATGCAGGAATTCATCAGGAAAAATCCGGGAAAGATTTTTAATTTCAGCATAACGGGTTCTGACATTTCTACAAAAGTGCTGGATAAAGCATACAACGCGGTTTACGATTTAAGCATTGTTGAACAGCTGCCGCAAAACATTAAGCATGATTATTTTCTGAAAAGCTCAAACGCGGCAAACCCGGTTGCAAAAATCAAAAGCGATTTGCGCCGCCACGTAAGCTTCAGGCGGCTTAATTTTATGGACAGCGATTTCTGCATGCCGGAAATTTACGACATAATTTTTTGCCGCAATGTTCTCATTTATTTTGACAAGCCTACCCAGGAACGGGTTATAAGCAAGTTTATGAAATACCTGCAGCCAGACGGCTATCTGTTTCTGGGGCATTCGGAAACTATTTTTTCCATGAACCTGCCGCTGCAAACTTGTGCGCCGACGGTTTACAGAAAAGTATAGTTTCTGCCTGAAAGAAAACTCGAAATTATTCAAACTAATAAAAAAGAACGTTTATTGAGGAATTTTTATGATAAAAGTAATGATAATTGATGATTCTGCTGTTGTAAGGGCAACATTGAGCCAGATTCTTTCCAACGAAAACGGTTTTGAAGTTATCGGTACGGCTTCTGACCCGCTGATTGCATTAAAAAAGCTTGAAACTTTGGAACCCGACGTTATTACCCTTGATATTGAAATGCCGCGCATGGACGGCATAAGCTTTTTAAAGCAGATTATGAGTACCCGCCCTATTCCGATTGTCATCTGTTCAAGCATGGCAGAAGACGGTTCTGCAAACGCAATAAATGCAATGCAGTTTGGCGCCGTTGAAATGATAAAAAAGCCGCAGGTCGGTACAAAAAAGTTTCTGGAAGAATCGAAAATTCATATTTGCGATGCAATTAAGGCGGCATATATGTCTAAAGGCAGGCTGCACAAAATCAGCATTGCTCCAAGCCAAAAGCCTGTAATGCCAGCCAATATTTCGCCAACCGGCATGCCGGTACAGCCGAAACTTTCCGCAGACGTAATGCTTGCCAAGGCAACGCCAGCCCAAATGGTGCTTGATACCACCGAAAAAGTTGTGGTTGTTGGAGCCAGTACCGGCGGAACGGAAGCCTTGCGCGTATTTCTGGAAATGCTGCCGGCAGACGCACCGGGAATGGTTATTGTTCAGCACATGCCGGAAAACTTTACACGTTCTTTTGCAGAACGGCTGAACGGGCTTTGCAAAGTTAAGGTCAGCGAAGCAAAGGACGGAGATTCCGTAATACGCGGTCATGTTTTGATTGCGCCGGGCAACAAGCACACGCTTTTAAAGCGCCGCGGTGCATTTTATTACGTTGAAGTTAAGGACGGTCCTTTGGTTTCGCGCCACCGCCCGTCTGTTGACGTTCTGTTCAGGTCTGCATCGCGGTATGCGGGAAAAAACGCTGTGGGCGTAATTATGACCGGCATGGGCGATGACGGCGCAAAGGGCATGCTGGAAATGCACGAAATGGGCGCTTACAACATTGCTCAGGACGAAAAAAGCTGCGTTGTTTTTGGCATGCCGGCAGAAGCCATTAAAGCCGGTGCCGCCGATATCGTTTTGCCGCTGCAGGATATTGCAGAAGAAGTTTTGCGCCGAAGCAGATAATTGCCTGCGCCTAAAACGGCGGCAAAAAACACTAAGTTTTCAATTTACGCCCTGCTGCATTTGCATACACTGCCCAAATGCAGCAGGGCTTTTTTATTGACAAAACTACAACAAAAAAAACTTGATACTTTTTCTTTTTCCTTTACATTTGTTTTTTTTCATTATTTTTCGTATATTTAAATTAGAAATAAAACTTTTTGAACAATTTTTAAGAAACCTGACAAATTGAACACAAGTTTACTTTCTTTTAATTTGCCAAATCAATTTGGCGCACGCCCATTTTATGGAGGATTTTATGGACGAAACACCACAGAAAGGCGGAAAGAGCAAAGCACTTACAGCCTCTGGCGTAATTATCGTGATTGTTGCAATTCTGGTGCTTGCCTTAGCCGGAACAACAATGTTTAAAGTTGACGAAACTGAAGAAGCCGTAATTACACGCTTTGGAAAATATTACACAACGGTTGGCGCCGGTTTGCACGTAAAAATGCCTTTCGGTATTGATAAAAACTACAACGTGCCGGTAAAAGTCGTTCAGACTGAACAGTTCGGCTTTCAGACCGTAAAAGCAGGCAGCCAGAACCAGTACAAAAACGGCATTACAAAAGAATCTACCATGCTGACGGGAGATTTGAACATTGTAGACGTTGAATGGGTAATTCAATACAAAATCGTAGACCCGGTTGCATGGCTTTTCAACGTGCAGGAACGCAAGCAGACAATCCGCGACATCAGCCAGTCGGTAATAAATACCCTGGTTGGCGACCGCGCAATTCTGGAAATCATGGGTGCAGAACGTCCGGTCATTCAGAATCAGGCGGTTGCGCTGATGAACGATAACTTTAAGCAGCTTCAGCTTGGCATTAACGTTACAAACGTTCAGCTGCAAAGCATTGTACCGCCAGCCGGTGTACAGGAAGCATTTGACGACGTAAACAAAGCCATTCAGGACATGAACCGCTTTATCAACGAAGGAAAAGAAGTTTACAACGCCGAAATTCCGCGCGCCCGCGGCGAAGCCGAACAGCAGATTCTTATTGCAGAAGGTTATGCAACCGAACGCATTAACAAAGCCCAGGGTGACGTAGCACGCTTTAACGCCGTTTACGAAGAATACAAAAAATCTCCGGCAGTTACACGGGAACGCCTTTACCTTGAAACCATGGAAACTGTATTTGAATCGCAGAAAAATTCAACACTTATTGACCGCAATCTGGACAACATTTTGCCGGTAAAAGATTTAACAAAAAAGGCAGGTAACTAAATGAAAAAATTTCTTATCTTTCTGGGACTTATTTTTGCCTTTGGCGTTCTTTTTGTAGCTTTGGGCCCGTTTTATATCGTGGACGAAGGTTCGCAGGTTGTTGTAACACGCTTTGGTCAAATCGTGTCTTCCAGCACGCAGGCAGGGCTTCATTTCAGAATTCCTGTAATTGACGAAGTTGTTACCTACCCCAAACGCATTCTGTCTTTGGACGGCGACCCGGAACCAATGCCGACCAAAGAAAAGCAGTACATTATTGTAGACACAACTGCCCGCTGGCGCATTACCGACCCGGTTCGCTTTTACCAGTCGTACAAAACCATGGAAATTGCATACAACCGCCTCGGCGACATCATCGACGCTTCAACCCGCATGATTATTGCCCAGAACCGGCTTTCAGAAGTTGTCCGTTCTTCAAACCTCATCAACGAATCAATTCCAAGCCAGCTTGACCAGATTGTAGGCGTAGACAACAGCGAACTTGAAGTTGCAGAGCTTGAAACCGCAAATCAGGAATCGGAAGAAGTTAAAAAAGGCCGCCGCCAGCTTACAATTGAAATGGCGCAGGAAGCACGCAAGCAGGTAAGCGAATACGGAATCGAAATCATCGACATCGTTCCGCGGCAGATTAAATACAGCGAAGAAATGACCCAGTCCGTTTACAACCGCATGATTAAAGACCGCAACCAAACAGCCCAGTATTACCGTTCACTTGGAGAAGGCGAAAAATCAAAATGGCTTGGTAAGCTTGAAAACGAAAAGCGCGCAATACTTTCAATGGCGTATAAAAACGCAGAAGAAATAAAAGGTAATGCCGACGCCGAAGCAACACGCATTTATGCCGAAGCCTATTCAAAAGACGCAGAATTTTACAGCTTCTGGAAAAGCCTTGAATCGTATAAAGAAACAATGCCGAAGTTTGACGCAACTTTCAGCACAGACATGCAGTATTTCCAGTATCTTTATTCTGCAAACGGAAGATAAAAATGCAGCAGATTATTACAACAGCCGAAAAACTTGTTCTGCACACCGGCATGAGCGACCGGGATTTTGCACAGGCAAACATGATGCAGCACATGAAAACAAATGGTTATCTGGCAACGCTTAACACAGAAAATTCCGAAAACCCGGTCTACAGCTTTGAACCATGGACTTTTGAACAGACAGCCCTTGAAGGCGAAAACTTTATCATTGAAGGGCCGGCTTTTAACGGAACAACGATGTTTGACCTTTTTACGGAAATAGAAAGTGAAAACAAAGAAAAAAACATTTGCCATTCTGCCCTGCAAACCAGCCGGAAATACTGGAAAAAAATTCTTGCCGTATTAAAGGCAATGGCACAGGCGCAGGCACAGGGCATAAAGCTGCCCAACGTTGGTGCAATCGGCATTTTAATTGACGAAAACAGCAACATTCTGTTTTTGCCGGAAACATTGGTAAGTCGTTCTGTTGCAATAATTTCGCAGGCAGATGCCGTAAATTATGCCGAAAGCTGGCGCATGCCCCTTCTGCCGGAAAAAGAAATTTTCAGCTTTACCGCGGCAGTAATGGTTTATTGCGCAATCTGCGGTCAGCGCCCGTTCATCGGTCAGCAAAATCTTGACGATTTAACGCAGGACTTTCTGGACAGGCGTTTTCTGCCAGTTCAATATAACGCCGGCATAAAGCCCGAACTTGCACAGATTATAAACAACGCTTTAAGCGGCAAAATCAATTTTAGGCCAAGCGTAAAGCGCATGCTGGAACTTTTGCCGCAAAACCTGCAGGACGCTTTTGTGCCGCAGGAACAGGCTAAAGAAGCCACAGACGAAAACCGCACAAAGACAAGCGCAAAAATTGAAAAATCCATAAAACGCACACGTTTTTTCAGAAAGAACTTTAATGCAATTGCGGTTTGTTCGCTGGTTTGTGTTGCAATCGCGGCTTTTGCAATTTCTGTTATAAACGGCAATTTAAGCAAGCCGCAGACAAAGGGCTTAACGCCCGTTCAGGTTGCCGAATGCTTTTACACCGGCATAAACCGGCTTGATGCCGATTTTGTAGATTCAACCACCACCAAAAAAGGCGGCAAAAGAGTTTCGGATATGGTTTCAAGCCTGTTTGTTGTAGGCAAAATGCAAAACGCATACGGACAAAGCCTGGGCTATTTGCCGCCAGCCGAATGGATGAATATTGGCGATTACGGCAAAACCCTTGAAGCAAATCAGGTTTTTGGCATTACCAGGCTTAAAATCAACGGTTCGCCAGCAAGTTGCAGCGTAAACTGGTTTGAAACCGCAGACCGAAATCAGGAAACCGGCGTTGACGGCGAAACAATTGAAATTAAAGCTCATTATTTTCAGTTAAGCAGCCTTGAAGAAAGCAATTTTGAAATTGAAGAGTTTAACGACGTGCTTACCCTTACCTACCATAACAAGCGCTGGCTTATTAGCGACGTAAACCGCCAAAGTACGCCAGTTCCGGTAGACGCAAAAGCCTTTTATCAGGACTTTTACAACGGCAATACGGCAAACTATCAGTGGTTCCCTGCTGAAAAAGAACTAGAAACCGGCAAAGCCGACTTAAAAGAACGTTTTACAGTTGGCTTTTAGCATTTAATTTTAAGAAAAACCAAGAATACACAAAAAAAACACGCTGGCGAATGTCAGCGTGTTTTGTTATTCGGGTGATTATTTTTTTTCAACTAAATTTGCTTTCAGCGTGCCAAAGCGGTTAACCGGC
>JAKSTR010000065.1 GCA_024402495.1 Treponemataceae bacterium | reverse complement strand
ATGATGACGATTACGAAGATTCTTCAAATGCGCCTGTCGTTCGCCTTGCAGAAAAAACTACAACCAGTTCCGGTGATGTAATTTCTACCGTAACTACCCCAACTCCGGTAACCACAACCCGCGTAGGTTCTTACACCAGCGACCTTAGCGTTATTGAACTTATTTTAGCCGGTCACGATGAAGAAGCAAAAGAACAGCTTCTGGAAACCGGCAAATACAATCAGCAGGACAGCAACGGCTTGACTTCGCTGCACGCGGCGGCAATGGCAAACAATGCACCGCTTGTAACGTGGCTTCTGGAAAAAGGCGCAGACAGCGAAATTCTGAACGATTTGGGCGATACGCCGATTTTTACGGCAATCCGCTATGATTCTGTAGACGCAGCCCAGGCTCTGGTAGACGGCGGCGCTAACTATTTTGCAACCAACGCAGACGGAAAAATGGCATTCCTTACCGGCATCGAAAAAGGTCACCATTTTTATCCGGTTTTTGTAATACCAGAAGTTGACGAAGTGCGCGATACACGCGGGCAGACAATCGTTCACTATTTTACCCGTACCGAAGACATTGACGGCATGGCGCTTAGCATTGAACGCGATTTGCAGCTGGATATTCGCGACAACAACGGTTTAACGCCTTTAGCCCTTGCCTACGAAGCAAAAGACAGTACGGTAAGCGCCGCAATTGCCGCGGCTTTGGTTCTGGCAGGCGTTTCGCCAATGCAGGGCGAATGGGCATATTTTGAAAACACCGTAATGACACGCAACGCGCGGCAGACTTTTGAAGACGACCAGAGTCCGCTTCATCTTTCTGTTGCCGCAAACCATTTTGGCATAACAGCTTACTTAATCGCCTGCGGTTCGCTGCTGGACGCCCGGGATATTTCCGGGGCAACACCGCTGCACCTTGCAGTGCGCTACGGCCGCACCAATATGGTTGCAGAACTGCTGGCAAACGGCGCAGACGTAAATGCCTGCGACAACAACCTTAAAACACCGCTTTTGATTACTGCACCAAAAGAAACGCAGGAAGCAATTTATCCTATGCTTCTGGAAGCAGGCGCTGAAGCTTCGGTTCAGGATATTTTCGGCGACAGCGTCCTTCACATTGCAACCCTTGGCAATATGGAAAAAAATCTGGTAAGCAGGTTTATAAATGCCGGTGCTTTAGTTAATGCCCAGAACAAAAAAGGCTTAAGTCCGCTGGCAGAAGCAGTTGAACAGAAAAACATTGAACACATCCAGCTTTATGTTTCTTACGGCGCAGATATTTTTTCAAGCGATGCAAACGGAAACACGCCGCTTATCCGCTGTTTGAGCAACGGAAACATATTGAAAATGCTTGTTTGCAAAAACAACGTTAATGTTACCGATCCTTACGGCAATACAGCCCTTCACATTGCGCTGGAAAACAAGGCAACCGCCGGAAGCGTGCGCTATCTGCTTGATGCGGGCATTGATGTAAACGCCCGCAACTGTTACGGCGAAACACCGCTTTTCAGTGCATTAAAAATTGACAACTATCAGGGTGTGCAGCAGCTTATAAAAGCCGGCGCCACCACCGATTTGCAGGATAATCTGGGCAATACGGCAATGCACAAAGCCGTGCGCTGGGCAGCAGAAAAAAGCCTTGCAAAACTGATTGCCGCAGAATATTCGGTTGACATAAAAAACCAGTCGGGAAAAACACCGCTGGCAGAAGCTGCGCGCCAAAACCGCCTGAATATTATGAAAAAACTTGTTGCCAGCGGCGCAAACGTTAACGCAAGCGACGTAACAGGAAAAACGGTCTTGATGGACGCAATTGAATGCAAAAATCCGGTTGCGGCAAGCTTCCTTCTGCAAAAAGGCGCAGATCCAAAGCAGTGCGACTTTTACGGACGCAACGCTTTTCACGAAGCTGCAAGTACCAATACTTTTGAACTGATTGATTTGGTTTCTAAAACCGGCACCAATCCGCTTAGCGACGATTACCACGGCAGAACGCCTTTCGGTGTTTTAACCCGTTCAACGGAACAGAATATTGCCTGCCTTTTAACCAACAGAAACGCAGTTGATTCTAAAGGCAACGGCTTTCTGCACGTTGCAGTAATTGAAAATGCACCGGTTGAAACCTTTGAACTTTTGCTGCGCTACGGCTGCCCTATTGATGCACAGAATAATGCCGGTCAGACAGCGCTGCAAATGGCGGTTAAAAACGGCATGAACGATGTTGTAAACCTTCTGCTTAACAACAACGCCGATATTTTTGTACTGGACAAGAATAACGAAAATGCAATTATTACCGCCATTTACGAAAATCCTTCGGTATTAACCGATATGAGCCAGAAATATGGCAAGGCTTGCGACGGCGCAGGCAACAGTTTAATGCATTACGCCGCGGTTTATGCCGAAGCAAACGTAATTGACGTTTTGGCGCGCTACGGTGCAAGCAAAAATATGGTAAACATTGCAAACGAAACACCGCTGCAGGTTGCAAAACGCATCAAACGTCCGCAGGCCGTTATAAACGCTTTGCAGTAAGACAGAAAAATTAAAAATACAAAAAAACCGAAAAAAAGCCGGCAACCTTAAAAATTGCAAAAAAGCAATTTAACAGGCTGCCGGCTTTTTTATAAAACCGCAATATTTTTTAGTTCCATATCATAATTTATCTTAGTTTGCCGCAAAATATAAAAAAACTATAAATCATCCAGATAAGTTCTTATCTTGCGGCGGCGTATTTCTTTTTCAATTGGCGCATAATGATAAACCAGACAGCAGCGCAAATCGCCGGTCTTGCCGCCAGTCTGGTCTTTTAATACAGCAAGCTTTATAAAATTGCCGTCTTCAAACTGCCATACGCTGTAAAGTTCGCCCTTATTTTCAATCAGCGCCTTATCGCAGGCATCAAAAGTAATAATATCGTCCGTTAAATAAAGGGCAATATTTTCTGCCGGCTCTCCATATTTTTGGGTTAAATCTTCCAGAAGACCTTTATAAAGCTTGGTAACGGCAACATCGCTCTGGTTTTCAAAAATTACGCCGGCGCTGTAAAAACGGTTCTGGTCAAACTTAAGGCGTATATCGGCATTTTTTTGGGCAAATGTGCCGGTGTAATACAAAATATCGTTTTGCGCCTTTATAAAATGCACGGGCTTGGTGCTAAAAGCGTTAATTACCTGCCCTTTGGAAAGCTGCCACTTAACGCCCCAAAAGCCGTTTAATTTACTGCTGTCACTGCAAAAGCCCAAGCACGGCAAAAGAAGCACAAAAAATATCAAGAAATGCTTTTTCATTTTTCCGAATCTTTTTGAATTTGCTTATAAATATCTAAAACTTGTCTGAAAGCACTGTTTTCTTTTTTTAATTCGCGTGAACCGCGGGTAATTTTACACAAACTCATGCCAAACATACGGGCAATTTCGCGCTGGGTTGTGCCTTTGTCAATTTCGCGCACCAAAAGCCAGCGCATGGCAATATCAGACAATTCTGCCGGAGTTAAAAGGCAGGCAAAAAAATCTTTCATTAAGTTTACGTCGTCTATCTTGCAAAGCGCGCTGCAAAGTTCGTCCAAACCGTCGCCAATTTTTGCAGCTGCTTCGTTTTCATTCTGTTCTTCAATTTTTGTGTTATTATCCATAGAAACTAGTATACTTAAAATTCAGCTTAAAAGCAAATTTATTTTACTTTTCAAATTGAAAAACACGCAAACTGAACAAAACCGAAGCAACGCAATTGCAAACTGAAAATTAAAACCTGAATACCTGCTTCGCGTTGCCCCAAACCAAAAGCGCAAGCTGATCTAAAGGCATTTGCAGCGCGTCTGCAACAAACCTGTACGTGTGCCCTATTAAAAGGGGCGTATTTGTCTGTCCGCGGCACGGCACAGGCGCTAAAAACGGCGCATCAGTTTCCAGCAAAAGCCGGTCTTTGGGCACATAGCGCAGCAGCTGGCAGCTGGTTTCCAGACGCTCGCCCTTGCCAAAAGTAATTGTACCGGAAAAACTTATGTAATAGCCCAAATCCAAAAAAGCCCGCGCCTGCTCTATGCCGTAAGAAAAACAGTGAATTATCACGTCTGCATTGCGACTGTTTTTCAGCACGCCGTAAGTGCGCTCAAAATCGTCGCGGCTGTGAATAATTAGCGGCAAATTAAGCTTTTTCGCCAGTTCCGCCTGCATTTCAAA
Organism: Treponemataceae bacterium; assembly: GCA_024402495.1. Taxonomy (GTDB): domain Bacteria; phylum Spirochaetota; class Spirochaetia; order Treponematales; family Treponemataceae; genus UBA1240. The sequence goes on along the minus strand of JAKSTR010000065.1, from coordinate 10,708 downwards.
AAGTTCTTCTTCTGCCGCCAAAAATGCCGCGCCTTTTTCTGCCGGATTGTGGTTTTTGTCAATTCCGCACTCGCCTATTGCCAGCACCAAACCCGGATATTTTTTCTGTCCGGCGGCAATCTGTTTTTTAAGTTCTTCCATCTGGTTAAAGCGGTCGTTTATGGCTTCTTCGCCCGGCCAAATGCCAGCCGAAAAATACAGATAATTCTTGTTTTCAGCCAGCTTTTTCAGCTCAAGGCGCTTTGTCAAATCGTCGCAGTCCGTGCCAATATCAAGCAGAAACGGCGTATCCGGCATGATTTTGCCGTCAAGTCCGTATTCATTTGCCGTACCAGCGGAAATTTTTTCAAATTCTTCAAAAAAGCTTTGCAGGTTTATTTCACGTTCCTGCATGGTCATCAAGTGGCAGTGGGTATCGCTAAACATATTGACTAAATCCTTTTGTTTGAGTAATATAGGTACATCGCTTGCGATGATGCCGGAATGGTGGAATTGGTAGACACAAGGGACTTAAAATCCCTCGCTACGAATAATGGCGTGCCGGTTCGATTCCGGTTTCCGGCAAAGGCTTTGAAACGAAAGTTTTGAAGCCTTTTTTTATTTTTAAGCCCTCCATTTTTCAGCAGAAAGCTTTATAAAACTTGCACGCCGTAAAAAAAGTTTGGCAAATTAAACGCCTTTTTGCAAGTATAAAACTGAACAAATTCACTTTGCAGAATGATAATTTCAATTTTATTTCCGGTCGCTTAAAAAACCAAAAAGCCTGAAAATAAGCCGAAAAACAGCTTTTCAAAATTCGCACGGTCGTTTGCCGCAAAGTCACCGGTCGTTTGTGATGAAACGACCGTGCGTTTTACTATATAACGCACAGTGAAAAATTGAAAAACGACCGTGCGTTTTTTGGAAAACGTACGGTGAAATTTTGAAAATCACCTGTAGATATTTTGTATTCTTTCAAGGGCATTTGTGCTAAACTAAAAAACATGGCAAGCATTTTAATAAAAGACACAACCAGACAGGAACGCGAGCGCATTATTGCCGAAGCTTTGGGCGACGATTACGGCATCAGCTGCGGTTCGGATTATTCCGGAATAGACTACCAGCTTTATATAGACGGCAAAGTAGAACTTAAAGACCTGAATGCAAAGGCAAAATGCGGCTTTGAAGTTGCATACCCGGACGAATATCCCAGCCACAGCTGCATGATATAAAAGTTTTTTTAATAACGGCAAAAAAAAGAAAAAAATACGAATTGACTCAAAAAGAAGAATTTCAGAACCTTAAAATTTGCAGAAAATTGTGCTTTAAATATTTTTTAAAGGTGGCAAGACAGAACTTTGAGAATACCCGAATTTATTTTAAAATATTGCCGTAATTTTTTTTCTTATTGAAATTATTTTTCACTAACTATATATATGAAAAAAATAATAATTCCGCATAAAAAAACCGCCTTTGCAATTTTGCAGCAAACGGCGGTTTTTATAATTTTCTTCCATTACATATAAATATAAAGCAGCTGTTTTTATGAAAAACCGGCAGAAAACCGGCTGCAACAGCTTCAAATATTATTTTACCTGACTGTAAAGCCCTGCAATATTTGTACGCCATTCAAACTGCTTGTCGCGTTCTTCCCATTCAATAATGCGCCTGATTGTAAAATGGCGCAAATCGTGCGGGTTTTCAAAATAGGCAACGGCAAAGCGTCCCTGCCCGATATATGTAATTTTTTCGTTTGTTTCAAGTTTTTCCTGCTTGTTGAGCACTTCAAGCACGCAGTCAAAATGCATCGGTTCGCCGGTAGCTTTATCGGCAAGTGCGCTTGGCAAATCGTGAATCGGCTGTTTGCAATGCGGACAGGTCGGCGTATCAAGCTGCGGGCTTTCAAAATGTTCTTCGTGCCGGCGTTCGCCAAAGCGATTGTTATAGCCGCGGTTGTTGCGCCGGTTTCTGAAATTGTCATCGCGGTCGCTTCGTTCGCCCCGGTTGTGGCTGCGGTTAGAATCGTAGCGGTTATTTGAATGGCGGCCGCCGTAGCGGTTTTCTGAATTATCTAATGCCATAGAATGAATGTCCTTGCGAAATATTTTTATCCACCACGAGACTGTTGCTCAAAACTTGGGCAATACGTTGTATAGCTCCATCAAGGTAAGCCGGGTCATGAATTTTTATCTTTAGTTCCTCTACTCTGGCGGAACGCGCTGCTTTTGCCGCAGCTTTTTTTGACACAGAACTCATATGGTCTCCGAAAAAGCGTTCTCTATGTGATACATTTGACTTCTGCCCGGCATGTCTACCGCCAGAACGTCAAAGCGCACATAGCAATTATTATATTCTTTGTGCACCGCCATAAAACTTTTTGCAGTTTTAATTATCCGGTGCTGTTTTACCGCATTGACAGCCTGTTCTAAATCGTAAAAGTCGCCGTTTGGCCATGTTTTTACTTCTACAAATACCAGCGTATCATTTTTGCGGGCAATTATATCTACTTCGCCGGTTCTTGTACGCCAGTTGCGTTCTACAATCGCATAACCCTGACTTTCCAAAAATCCGGCAGCACGGCTTTCGCCGGTGTTTCCAATGGTTTTATTTTCAGATTTTGCCATGAAAATCTTTTTCGTCTAAAGCTCTGGCAACAAAAATCGCACTTTCTTTAGAAATTTGAACCACAGGCCCGGAATTTGCCGGATAATGCATTCCGTTGCTGGAAATCATTACACGTACATCAGGGCGCAGCGGCGCGTTTTCGTTTACCTGCACAACACGGGCAATAGACGCATCGCTTAACAAAACCATGGAACCAATCGGGTAAACACCCATACTCTGAATAAAAGCCATAACAATTTCAGGCGCAAACTGCTGTCCTTTGTCGTTAATAAGAACTTTCATCGCTTCGTACCCAAGCTTGCTGCTGCGGTACTGTTTTTCTGTTACCATCGCTTCAAAAGCGTCGGCAACAGCTATAATTTTTGCACCCTGGCAAATTCTATCCCCCACCAAACCCTTCGGATAGCCTTTACCGTCAAAACGCTCGTGGTGCTGAGAAACTATATCTGTAATTTCGCTGGAATAATGCAGCAAGTTACCGCACAGACGTTCACTTTCGCTGCTGTGCATTTTTAAACGCGCCAATTCTTCGGCTGTCAGTGCGCCGTTTTTATTTACAATTGAATCGTTTACAAATGCCATTCCAAAATCGTGTACCAGAGCCGCAATAATGTAAGTTTTCAGCTTTTTTTCCGGCACGCCAAGTTTTTTGCTGACAAGATACGTAATAATTGCGCAGTTTACCGCCGATTTTGCAAAATCGCACATTTTTACCAGACCGGCAAGCAAAAAACTTGCCATTAAATGCTGGTTCTGAGCCATAAGCTCCAGAATGTTGTCTGCAAGGGCTTCAATTTGCGGCGAAACGTCGCGCCCGCTTTGGGCTTTAATTGAATCAAACACAATGCCCATAGCGTCTACAATTTCCATGTAGCAAATATAAAGAGGATTTTCTTCTAAACTTGCATAATCGTCGCCAAATTCGTTCAGCGGCGGCGGTTCTGCGGCAGCCAATTCCGTGTCGTCTTCCTCCAGCTCGTCCAGTTCTTCCAAATCCTCAAGCTCTTCCAGCTCTTCAACGTCGTCAGCTGCGTTCAAAAGCTCGTCAAGTTCCATAGCAGAATTTGTTAAAAGATGACCGTAAGTAACTAAATAAGGAACATTCCACTTTTTCAGCGTATCGAGGTGATATTTTTTAACAGGTTTCTTTTCAGCCAAAAACATATTTTTACCGTCGTCAAAAAACACCGGTGCCGAAAATCTCATTCCCAATTCAATAGTTTCGCTTTTAATTTTGTTCATCTTTCATCCTAATCAAAAAAGAAAAAATTCCTGCTACAACTTCGTAGGTTTCCGGCGGTATAAGGTCGCCAACTTCATACAACGAAAGAATTTGAGCCGTTATTTCATCTTGTTCAACGTGAACATTATTTTCTTTTGCAATTTGCAAAATACGGTCTGCAAGGTCGCCCCTGCCTTTTGCAACAATAAAAGGTGCCGCAGCTCCTTCCGGATAGCGCAGCGCCACAGCCTGTTTTTTGTTCATACAATCTGGTCAACTCCATAAACGCAAACAGAAGTATCCACAAAAACTTCTTCGGCTACCTGCTGCCTGTACACAATCTGGCTGGAAAAACCATTTATGCCGGCAAAACGCTGGTTAAGGCAGTCGTTCAGCAACGAACAGAGCCTTTTCTGCTGGCTAAAACTTGCTGCCGGCGTTTGAGCAAAAAACACCCGTAATTTTTTATTGCCCGTGTACATATTTTTCGGTAAAAAAAATTCAAAAATCAAGCCTTTTTCTTCATTTTTAGCACTTAGATAAAATTTTTCTGTATGCTTTTGCTTGGGGTCGCACAAAAAGCGCAGCGAGCCAGACCAGCTTTTTTTAGCGAATTCGGTGGTGAAAGGCAGAACGACCCAGTGGGTATTTTGACCGCCGATATGGTTTGCAAGCGTAAGCAGACCGGGCTTTTGGGTTAAAGCTTGGCTGAAATTTGCAAAAAGCCGGGTAAAAATATCTTCGCCGTTTTCGTTATCCGGGCTGGTTAAAAGACCTTCCGGGTTCTGGTTCGGGTTATTCTGCCGGTTTTCGCCGTTATTTTGCATGTCCAGCAGCAAAAGCAGTTCTTCAATTTGTTCGTCTGTGGCGTTTATGCCTTTGTCGGCAAGAAAGGCTTCAATTTCGGCAGCGGTTTTGGCATTTTTACCGTATTTTGCAAGTTTTTTTTGCAGCTTAAGCAGGGTTTCCCTGTTGAAAGCCGTCATGTTTTCTTTAGCAAACTGCAAAAGTTTTAAATTTGCTTCGGTTACAGCAAGCCCGCTTGCCGCAAGCATTCGCCCGGCGTCAATAATGCCCAGATTATTTGGCAAATTCTGGCTGTTGAATTTTGCGGCATTCGTTTCCTGCGGAATAAGTTTTATGGAATTATTTTCAATCTGAACCTGGGCTTTAAAACTTTGCCCTGTCTGTACGGGGTTTTGCGTCTTTACTTCAAAACGCTGCCCGGCAAAACTTACCACCGTTGCACCGGTTTTTGTTTGCCCAAGCACGCGCACAAAAACAAAATCACCGTTTTTAATGCCCTGCGCATTTGCCGGGTCGTGATTTATTGAGATATTTGCTGTTGCCTGAGTAATGTTGTTTTGCCACACCTTTATTTATTCGGAAAAATAAGAGGGCAAATGAAATAGAAAATTGTAAAACCTGCGCAGGTTTTTGAAAAAAATATTTTATGCACACCGAAAGTTTTGTGCTTGCGGCATTTGAAAACTAAAAGCCGCTTTATATGAATCAACAACCTCGCCGCAAGCAGCGAGGTATGTTGTTCTTAATAAGTAGTTGCAGTCGGGTTCAATGACTTTTGTTACGACGCAGGCAGCGAGGTATAAAACCCGACGCACGAATAAAAAATCTGCCGTGCAAGGAAGGCAACCGGACATAAAAAAAGAGCAGAACGAATAACATTCTGCCCTTTTTCAAATTATGCAACTTTTCAAAGATTAAAACTATTTGTCTGTTTTCTTTGTGATAAGTTCTTTAATTTTTGCATCTTTACCGATTTTGTCGCGGATGTAGTAAAGTTTTGCACGGCGTACTTTACCAGGGCGAACAACTTCGATTTTTGCAATGCGTGGTGAGTTTACAGGGAAGATTCTTTCTACACCAACACCGTATGAGTTTTTGCGTACAGTGAAAGTCTTAGAAATTCCAGCACCCTTAAAACAAATTACAGCACCTTCATAAACCTGAACACGTTCTGTTTTACCTTCAATAATTTTGAAGTAAACTTTTACAGTGTCACCAACTTTAAAAGGAGCAATATCGGTTCTTGTTTGAGCCGCTTCAATAGTCTTAATTACGTCCATTATTTTCTCCTGTTTGTACAGGCGGCATTTTATGTTTGCGCCGCTTTTTGGGCTTTTCTTTTGCAAGACCGGTTAATTCCAGAATCATCTCTTCAGCTTCTGCCGTAAGAGTACCGTTCTGGCGCGCCGCAGTAATCAAATCCGGGCGAACAGCCAAAGTTTTAGCCAGTCTTTTTTTAAGCCGCCACTTCCTGATATTCTCGTGATGCCCTGACAGAAGCACTTCAGGAACTTCCATTCCCTTGTAAACTTCCGGTCTGGTATACTGAGGATACTCAAGAAGCCCGTCAGAATAACTTTCTTCGTCAAGAGATTCGCTTGAAATAACACCGTCAATAAGGCGGTAAACAGTATCAATTACCACCAGAGCAGCTACTTCACCCGATGACATTACGTAATCTCCAATGGAAATCTCGTCATCGACTCTTGAATCGATTATCCGCTGGTCAATACCTTCGTAGCGACCGCAGATAAGCACCAAATCAGTTTCCTGACTTAATTCCTGCGCCAGCTTTTGCGTTAAAGGCTTACCCGAAGGGGTAACATACACAACGCGCTTTTTATAAGATTCTACAGAATCTAACGCAAGACCGAGGGTTTCCGGCAACATAAGCATTCCGGCACCGCCCCCGTACGGGTTATCGTCACAAGTTTTATGTTTATCAAAAGCAAAATCTCTGATATTCACCAAGTCGTAGGCAATAATTCCCTTTTCTACCGCCTTTTTCATAATTGAAGTTTCAAAAAAAGCTTTAGGTATTTCAGGGAACAAGGTCAGCACATGGAATTTCATAGACTACTCCAGAACCCAGAGGTGCATCAGTTGTACCGTTTTCCGTTCCAGATCAACATCGCCGATAAATTCCTTTTTGAAAGGAACCAACCGTACACGCGACAAATCATCGCCCGGAGGGGTAAAACTCTCGGATAAGGCCACTTCTAAAAGATTGCCTGCTCCGCCTTCCATTACGCTTGTAATCGTACCTATTTCTATAGGCGCAGTCCTCGCTGCACACCCGTTTTGTCCGCTGTAAACCAGCGTACATTGTTTCAAATCTTCAACATAATACTCATCCTTGTTCAAAGGACAAGCCATGTCGCGCGGTACCAATATTTCCCAGTTGCGATACTTTGCAGCATCATCTGCACTGTTTATACCGGCACACTTCATCAACAGACTGCTAACACAACCTTCAACCGATTCAACATCAAATTTTCTGGTAATGCTACCATTCCGTAAAGTAACTTCCGTAAAGTTTGCAAAATGCTCACATTCGCCAGAAGTACTTTCAACTTTAAATTTGCCCGTCAATCCATGGGATGCACGAACAATCCCCACAACAAACTGCTGATTTGCCGTACTTGAGCTCTGCTCCATCAGTCAAGGATTTCCAGTGTATAACGTTTTCCGGTTTTGCCGGAAGTTGCACTTAAAACGGTGCGCAAAGCTTTAGCAATACGTCCGTATTTTCCAATAACTTTTCCGATATCAGCTTGAGCAACACGCAATTCCAGAACAGTTGCTTTGTCGCCTTCAACCTCATTTACCGAGACAGCGCTGGGGTCATCGACCAATGATTTGGCTACATATTCAATCAGGTCTTTTTCCATCCCCTACTCCTCGAAAAATTAGATGTTAAAGCTTTTTTTGTTGAAGATTTTGCGTACAATAGCAGTAGGCTGTGCACCTACGCTAAGCCAGTAGCGTGCGCGTTCTTCGTTGAAAGAAATCTGATTTTCTTCCTTTTCAATTGGCTGATACACACCGATTTCATCAAGTGTGGCTCCGTCACGTGGCTTGCGAACATCCTGAACTACGATGCGGTAGAAAGGGCGTCCTTTTGTGCCAAACTTCTTAAGTCTGATTTTTACCACTTGTTTCTCCCAAATGTATTTATTTTCAGCTTGAATTATTAAGGAAACTTAAAAAATCAAGCTAATTTTTTACAAACTCTTTTACAGTGAGTGAATATATTTTATACAAAAAACCGCATAAAAAGTCAAGATTTTCAAGACTTTTGTCGACAAGAGGCAGTTTATGCAGTCGCCGCAATCCGCCCGAAAACGGCACGGCACGCAGTATTCACTATACCATCCGGCTGCAAAAACCAAGAAAAAACCTAATAATTGCTTAAAAAAGCCTTCGTACGGTCTTCTTTCGGGTTATTGATAAGGTCTTTTGCGTCGCCTTCTTCAACAATTACGCCGCCGTCCATAAAAATAATGCGGTCTGCGCAGTCGCGGGCAAAAGCCATTTCGTGAGTAACAATAACCATAGTCATTTTTTCTTCAGCAAGCGACCTTATAACCTTCAGAATCTCGCCGGTCAGCTCCGGGTCAAGGGCAGAAGTCGGTTCATCAAAAAACAAAACTTCCGGTTTAAGCGCCAGCGCACGGGCAATGGAAACACGCTGCTGCTGACCGCCGCTCAGCTGGCACGGATATGCATCGGCTTTTGATTCAAGCCCCATTTTTTTCAGCAGTTCAACTGCAACCTGCCTTGCTTCTTCAGCCGGCGTACCCAGAACGTGCACCTGGGCTTCGGTAATGTTGCGCAAAACCGAAAAATGCGGAAAAAGATTGAAATTCTGAAAAACCAGCCCGGTTTTTAGCCCGATAGAACGCAAGGCTTCTTTTCCGGCATAAACCGGATTCTGATTTTCGTCGTTTTTTACAAGATTTTCGCCGCAAACGCTGATATTGCCCGACGAAACCTGTTCAAGCTGGGTAATGCACCTTAACATTGTAGACTTACCCGAACCAGACGGCCCGATAATTGCAACAACTTCGCCTTTATTTACCGTAAACGAAATGTCCTTAATAACTTCCAGAGCCTGTTCTTTATGAAAAAATGTCTTTTTTAAGTGTTCAACACGAATAATTTCCATTTTAGCTGCCTTATAATGCTGAATTTTTAGAAAAATTAGTTGTAATACGAAAGTTTCTTTTCAAAACGGGTAAACGCCCATGAAACAAGCCAGTTCATGATAAAATAGAACAAACCGGCTACAAAAATCGGCATGGTAGAAAACTGCCGGCTTGCGGCGTTCTGTGCAACCCTGAAAAGTTCTGCAACGCCGATTGTCTGGGCAAGCGCCGTATCTTTTACAAGTGTAATAACTTCGTTGCCGGTGGCTGGCAGAATGCGCTTGACAACCTGCGGCAGCACAATCTTGAAAAAAGTCTGCGCCTTTGTAAAGCCCAAAACTTTTGCCGCTTCGTACTGACCTTTTGCAATAGATTCAATGCCGCCGCGGTAAATTTCTGCAAAATAGCAGGCATAATTGATGGAAAAAGCAATGATAACCGCAGTAAAACGGTTGTAAGAAACTTTTATGATGTAATACGGGGCAAAATAGACAAAAATAAGCTGCAAAATAAGCGGCGTACCCCTTACAATAAGCATCAAAACCTTTACAGGCAGCTGCAAAACCGGGTTTTTAGACATTCTGCCAAGGGCAAAAACCATACCTAGCGGCAGCGAAAAAAGCAAAGTCAGAAAGAAAACTTCCAAAGACACCAGCGAGCCGCCAAGCATAGAAAGCAGCATAGTCTTCACAATATTACCCCCAGATGCGCAACCTGTGCGTTTGTTTAATTTGTTTTGTCAATTGAATTTATACCGTACCCGGAATATTTTTTCAGGTTCGGTACAAGCAATCTGAAAATATGAAAAAGCAAAACTGCCGCCAATGCACGGCGCACCGGCGGCAAGCAAATTATTTGCCGATTACAGAAATATCTGCACCAAACCATTTTTTGCTGATCTGGGCAACAGTTCCGTCAGCAGCCATTGCTTCAAGTGTTTTTTGTGCTTCGTCACGAAGCGCTACATCGTTCTTTCTGAAACCAATGCCGTATTTTTCGCTTGAAAGTGTTTCTTTAAGAACTACAAAGTTTTTGCCGCTTGTTTTGATGCTGTAATTGCCGACAACCATATCAATTACAACTGCATCAATACCTTTTGCTTCCAGATCCATAAAAGCCGTAAGGTTTTCTTTATATTCAACTACTTCTTTTGCAGCTTTTTTTACGGCTGGAGCTTCGTCAAGGGCATCGGCAGCACTGCTTCCAGCCTGCAAACCGATTTTTTTGCCTTTCAAATCTGCCAGAGTGCTAATGCCTGAATCGGCACGAACTACTACAACCTGCGCGTTGTCAAGGTATGGTTTAGAAAAACACAAGGCTTCTTCGCGTTCAGGTGTCATGGTAAAACCGTTCCAAATGCAGTCAATTTTACCGGTGTTAAGTTCCTGTTCTTTTGCTGCCCAGTCAATTGGCTGAACTTCAAGCTTTACGCCCATTCTTCTGCACATTTCTGCGGCAAGGTCAATGTCGTAACCTACGATTTCGTTGGCATCGTTTCTATAGCCCATCGGCGGAAAAGAATCGTCCAAACCAAGTACAAAAACGCCTTTTTCCTGCACTTTTGCCAGAGAATTGTCTGCGGTGTCTTTTTTTCCGCCGGCAAATGCAGCTGCGGCAATCATTGCCAGTACTGCAACTGTTAGTAATTTTTTCATAAGTCCTCCAAGTTTTACGCTGCAATGCTGTGCGCAAAACGGCTTTATTATATAGAAGAATTTGAATAAATTCTATTGCCGTGCGGCAGTACCGAACTGGTTGTTTTTTGCAAATTGTTTACCATATAAAAGCTTATTAAAACTTTTATATGGTAAATTAATTTAATAGAATTATAAATCAGTTTCCGGCGCTCATTTCGTCTGCAATTTCCTGTACGGCTTCGATAGAAAGCCCGGTCAGCAAAGAAATCTGCTCAAAGGGAAATCCCATT
>JAKSTR010000064.1 GCA_024402495.1 Treponemataceae bacterium | reverse complement strand
GGTCGTTTTTAAAACGCGGATGATTTTTCCATGCATCGCCTTCGGGGTATTCGTGAATATTTTGAATGAAATCATCGCTTACAGACCACGGACTTGCAGATGAGTACGCATTACCCGACATATCGCCCCAGCACAGTTCGTGCAGCCACGGTTCAGAAACCGGGGTAATTCCAAGTTTTTCAGCTGAATAAAATGCAGTCTGCACGGCACGCCCCATCGGCGACTGGTGAATTTCGTCTAAATGCAATTCTTCAATTGAATTTGAAAGAAGTTTTGCCTGTTTGTGCCCCGCCGGCGTTAAAGAATCTGTTGAATAGTCCGGCTCGCCGTGGCGTATAAAGTATAAATTCATGCTCAAACTCACCCTTAATTTTCAAAAATTTTCCAAAATAGCCTGAAAGTTTATAAAATTCGGGCGAATTTCAACATTTCAGGCTATTTGTAATCGGTTCGGCGCAGGTTAATGCTCATTAAAATACCGATTCCGCACATCGCCATCCACAGCGCAGAGCCGCCGTACGACAAAAACAGCAGAGGAATACCTGTAATCGGCATTATGCCCATTGCCATTCCTATGTTTACGATGAAGTGATAAAAAATCATAAAAACTATGCCGAGCGAAATGTAATAGCCGTAAACGTTTGTTGTATTGCGTACAATTACAAGACCGCGGATAAAAATAAGCGTAAACAGTGCAAAAACCAGCAGACCGCCAAAAAAACCCAGTTCTTCAGACAGAATGCTGAAAATAAAGTCGGTGCTTTGGGTTGGCAGATAACGGTAATGACTTTGAGTACCCTGAAGAAACCCCTGTCCCCAGAAGTTGCCTGAACCGATGGCAATTTTAGACTGAATAATGTGCCATCCGGAACCGCGCGGGTCAACTTCCGGGTTCAAAAACACAATCAGGCGCATAATCTGGTATGGTTTCAATACTTTGCTGCCCAAAATTGAAGCACCAAGTGAAAATGTAAATACGCCAAAAGCGTAAGTTATCCAGTAAAAATATTTTTCCTTAATAAAAATATAGCCCGCGCACGAAACAGCCGCAATCAGCGCAAATGCAATAATCAGCGTAAGGCGAAGTTTCATGTCGCGGAAAATTTTAAGCACCGGCACAGCCTTGCGGTAAATGTCGCTTTCCCAAATTGGCAAAATTGTCATAACAATCGTTAAAATGCCAATTGAAAGCAAAAGTCCCAGATATCTTTTGGGCACACCGGCGGCGTAGCACATAATTAAAAAAATAGGTACGTAAACACTTGCCGTACCCATGTCAGGCTGAATTAATATAAGCCCCATCGGTAACGCCATAATTATGCAGGCTTTTATAAAGCGTTTCAGTTCGTTTTCATTTGCAGAATCTTCAAGATAACGCGCCAGAAACATTGCAAAAATCAGCTTGCCAAATTCAGAAGGCTGAATGCCGAAAGAACCGATGCCAAGCCAGCTTTTTGCGCCGTTTACTTCGTCACCAAAAATACGGGTATAAATTAAAAGTACAAGCAGAATCCCGTATAAAACCGGCGACATCTGCTTGAATTTTCTGTAGTCGATAATGGTCATTAAAACCATAAGAACCAGACCGGTAGAACCAAAGGCAATCTGGCGCGTATATTCCATAGAAACCTGCACGCCTGTAGAGTTAATTCCCGAAGAATAAATGAACATAACGCCAATAAAAACCAAGGCAATTACAGAAAACATCAGAATGTAGTCTAAATTTCTTAAAATACGTAATTTCATTCCTGGCGCCCCATTGGTTTTGCAAGATATTTGAAACCTAAAGTTTCAATTGCTTCTTCGTAAGTCTGGTTGGCAAAAATACCCTGAAAAATAATGTTCGATGCATACGGTGCCCACCATTCCCAGGTATTCGCCGCTTCTACCGAAACGCAAACGACAACGGCATCTTCCGGTGCGCCGTCAAACGGTGCATAGCCGACAAACCATGAATGCCACTGCTTTTTATAGTTGGAAATTTCAGCTGTACCCGTTTTGCCTGCAATTTTTACAATTTTGTTGTTCAAAGGATATTGCGCCGAACCGTTTGTTACCATGTAACGCAGATTCTGCTGCATTTCCGTCCATACTTCCGGCGAAAAATCCGCTTTGTGCAGAACTTCGCGTTCAATTTCCTTTTCAATTTCGTTTGTAGCCGGGTCGCGGATTTGCTTTAAAAGATGCGGTTTGTAAATAACGCCCTTATTTACAAACATTGCCATCATGTCAGCAACGTGCAGCGGCGTAACTTCGGTATAACTTTGCCCGATTGACATATTGAGCGTGTCGCCGCCAAGCCATTTTTCGTGAAAACGGCGTTCCTTCCATCTTGGATCCGGTACAAAACTGGTTTTCTGGCTTGGCAGGTCAATTTCCAGACTTTCGCCGTAGCCAAAACTGTGGGCGTAAGAAACAATACGCTCTACGCCAAGTTCAATGCCGGCAGTCCAGAAGTATACGTTGCACGACTGGGCAAGTCCGTTTTTCAAATCCATCTTGCCGTGACCCGGCACGCCGATATGGCATTTAAAAACGCGGTTACCGTAATCAATAAAGCCGTTGCAGTCAATTTTTTTATTCGGGTCAAGTACTTTTTCCTGCAAAATTGCAGTAGACATAATTGATTTAAAAGTTGAAGCCGGCGGATAAGTTGCGTCTACGGCACGATTTAAGAAAGGGTTTTTCGGGTCGTTTAAGGCGCGGCGGTAGGCACTTTCGCTGCTGAAAAGGTTTGTATCAAAATACGGCCACGAAGCCATCGCAAGAATTTCGCCGGTAGAAGGCTTTAAAACAACGGCAGAACCAATGCGTTCGCCCAAAGCTTTTTCCGCCAAAAGCTGAATGTCGCGGTCGATAGTCAGGACAAGGTTTTTCCCGGGTACCGGCGGTTCAATTTTGGTTTCTTCTTCGGTTTTGCGTCCGCGTACGTCTACTACGCGGGATTCCCTGCCCGCTTTGCCCTGCAATTCTTTGTCGTATTCTTTTTCAATACCGGCTTTGCCTATAACGCTGGTTGAAGTGTAGCCTTCGTTGTACATAACTTTAAGCTCGTCGGTGCTGATATCTCCAACGTAGCCAATAATATGAGAAAGCGTACCAATGTCCTGATAGCTTCGTATTGGTTTTGAACGCCACGAAACACCCGGCAGGTCTACGATATTTTCTGCAATCTGCGAAATTGTGTTGAAACTTACGTTCGCCTTAACTTCAACAGAAGAAAACGAGCGTTTGCCGACAGAATTTACTTTACGGTCTACCTGATTTTTGGAAATACCCAGAAACGCTGCAAGACGCGCGGTAACTGTATCATATTTTTCTTTTGGAATTTCGCCCGGCGTAATGTCAACCGCAAAAGAATCGGTGTTAATTGCCAGCGGCTGAGTTGCATTACGGTCATAAATTTCGCCGCGCTGGGCAGGTATTTCACTTACGCGCTGAAAATTGCGCTTGGACTGGTTGCGGTATTCTTCGCCACCGATAATCTGCATTGAAAAAAGTTTTAAAATATAAATTGCAAGAATGACAAAAATAAAAATTGCCGAATTGCGTATCGTGGAACCTTTTGATTCCGAAGTAATCGGGTCGTTGATAAAGTCATTTAGACGCATAAGACGAACTCTTTGGCGATTCTATTAAAAGTGTTGAAAACAAACGCAAAAATGCAAACATAAGCGGCGCAAGAACCGTATTCATACAAAGTTCAATCCAAAAAACAGATTCACCAAAATGGTAAACTGCTATTTTTTCGCCAAAGAAGAAAGACAATGCAATTAGCAGAAAGGCTTTTGCCACAGTTGCCCCGGCAACAAGAACCGCCGGAAAAAAGATTTTGTCTGCATTGAAAACGTCTTTAAAAAGCCCTGACATAAAGCCGATTATTACGCGCATTAAAGAATTTAATCCAAGCGGTGATGCCGAAAGAAAATCCAGCATGAAGCCAGCAAAAAATCCGTGTACTTCGCCCATGACAGAACCGTTATAGAACGAAATGAAAACTAAAAGCAGCAGCAGCAAGTCCGGAACGACCGGCAGAACCAGAATATTAGATAAAAGCGCTGTTTCGACAATTAAAAAACAAAAGGCAAAAAGCAAGCCCCAAAGACTTCTTTTAATCATTCAGTTCCTCCTTGTCCATAACCAGCACCGATTCCAGGCGCGAAAAATCTATGATTGGCGTAACTTCAATTTCAAGTGAAGAATCGTAATCAAGAACGCTGATTTTAGAAATTGAACCAATAGGAATATCGCGCTCGTAGTTTCCGTTTTCGCCCGATGTTACGATAATGTCGCCAAACTGCAATTCATCAAGCACGCGCTTTTTAATGTATTTAAGAGAAAGATTCTGCGTTTCTGAACCGTTGCCGCTAACCAGACCAAGGTCGCGGGTATTTTGAATGCGTGCCGAAACGTTGCACTGATAGTCGTAAATCGGCATTACCAGACTGGTGTAAAGCCCTACTTCTACAACTTTACCAACCAAACCAACGTTGCCGCGCTGCAGTGCAATTACCGGCATATTTTTCTTTATTCCGGCTTTACTGCCCTTGTTAATTGTTATGGCAGAATAATTTGCGTTCGGATCTCGCCCTATGATGAATGCCGGATAGTTCTTTTTATTTAAAGAATCAGAAAGCCCAAGCTGTTCGCGCAGGCGTTCGTTTTCTTTGCGGATTTCGGCGTTGTTACGCTGCAAATATTCGTAGTCTTTTAATTTTTCTGTTAATGCGGCGTGTTCTTCTTTTAATGTGGCAAGCTGTTTTACTGCGGTAAAAACGCCCCCAACCGAAGTTGAAACCGAATTTACCGAGCGCTGGGCTGTAGAAAAAACAGAAAAACCAAGTTCGTTGAAGTCTACGATAAAACCGCCGGTACTTAATCCAAGTACTACCCCCGAAATCACTGATAAAATCAGCATCAGAATTATGGGGAAGCGTATACCGGCGGAAGTTTTTTCCTGAACCATAGTTTAGCTGTTCAAATTGTCGTAAATACTGCGGTCAGAAGAAATTTCTTTATAAAGTTCAAATGCTTCGCCTGCACCAACAGCAACACAGTTTAACGGGTCTTCTGCTACAATAACAGGTACGCCGGTTTCTTTAGAAATAAGCTTATCAAAACCTTTCAGCAAAGCGCCGCCGCCTGTTAAAACAATACCGCGTTCTACAATATCAGCTGCAAGTTCTGGCGGTGTGCTGCCAAGAACAGATTTGATTTCGTCCAGAATCTGTGTAACAGGGTCTTTCAGTGCTTCGCGTACTTCAACCGAATCGATTTCGAGGCGGCGCGGCAAGCCTGTAATTGAGTCTGTACCGCTGATGCCCATTTTGCCGATTGTTTTTTCAACCGGGTTCGCATTACCGATTTCAATTTTAAGTTTTTCAGCTGTCTGCTGACCAATAATCAGGTTATGAGAAGCGCGTACATGCTTCATGATTGCTTCGTCAAATTCATCGCCGCCAAGACGGATTGCGCTTGTAACAACCATACCGTTCAGCGAAATTACTGAAATTTCTGTTGTACCGCCGCCAATATCACAAATCATGTGTCCGGCCGGCTCGTGAATCGGGATTTTGGCACCGATTGCGGCTGCCAAAGATTCCTGAATAACGTCTACTTCCTTTGCACCGGCTTTCAATGCTGCTTCAATAACAGCACGGCGTTCAACTTCTGTAATACAGCTTGGAATACCAATTTTCATTCTGGGTTTAAAAATGCGGTGGCGTGGAATAATTTTCTGAATAAAAAACTTAATCATCTTTTCTGTTGTGTCCATGTCGGCAATAACACCGTCTTTCAGCGGACGAATAGCCGTAATATTGTCCGGTGTTTTCCACAACATCTGTTTTGCTGCAGAGCCTACTGCAACAACCACATTTGTACCACGTTCAACTGCTACAACAGACGGTTCGTTGATAACGATGCCCTTGCCGCGCACATAAACCAATGTGTTACAGGTACCAAGGTCAATACCAATATCTGTTGAAAAACTATCAAAAAAACCCATCGGAAATCCTCCCAAAAGTTGCCTTTTTTATATAAGAAAATCTACATTTTGCTCAATTTTTGAATTGCACCGGCGTGATTTGCCTGCACGCGCAAAGCTTTTCGCCATTCTGCACGGGCTTTTATCATATCGCCCTGCCGTTCGTGAATTATGCCCAGACCATAATAAGCATCGGCATAATTTTCGTCCTTTTCAAGAATGGCTTCAAATTCTTCTCTGGCATCAAAAAGATTATTTTCTTCGAGGTATATTTTACCTAAAATATTGCGACTTTTCAACACCAGTAAATCATCTGTGCTTTCGGTAACAATTCTAAATAAATACTGTTTTGCCTTCGCGTATTCGCCAGCCTTAAAATACTGTTCGCCGATTGCGTTCAGCAAAGTTTCGGATTCGCGCAATGCCAGGGCTTCTGTAAAAGCGCTTATGCTTTTATCCGTCATGTCCAGTGCCGCGTATGCAAGCCCCAGGGTTTCCGGAATGTCGTTTGCAAAAAAACCGTCGGCTTTTGCGGCTAAAAAATATTTTACTACCAGATCGGCGTAATAATTGTAGGATGCGAAATTGTTTTTTTGAAAATACGCTTTTGCAAGCATATATTCAATTTGCCCTTTTGATTTTGTGTGATTTGAAATTAATGCAATGCGCAGGGAATTTATTGCGTCTTCAATATAATTCAATGCTTCTGATGTATCTGTTTTTGAAACTGCAAGATAAAAGCAGCTGTAACCGCGGTAAACAAGCGCCGATTTTTGAATCGGTTTCTGTTCAAGCATATATTCGGTTTGTTCGTAAACTGCCTGATAATCGCCGCTGTTCCACAATTCTTCAAGACGTGTCAGGCTAAGTTCGTTGGAAAGTTGCTTATTTTTTATTGTATAACGAATTAAAATACCGCAGCCAAAGGCAACAAGCAAAATTAAAACAATAATGAAAAGCCAGAACGGCAGTTTACTTTCTTGTCTTACAGCCCCAGACGGCATTTTATGCATTTTGTGTTTCATTACAACTCATCCCCACGCCCAAAGCTGCAAATTATGCAAATAAAAACTTTATAAAATAAAGCAGAAGAAACAATAAGCCGAGTTCTGTCAGCAGAAAAATCTGCTATGGTCATCTATCTGGGATAAAAACTTGCGTTATATCTCTAGCAGTTTACCAGCGGCAATAAGATAAACTTACCCGGACAGCCGCTATTTAACCTTGCTCCAAATGAGGCTTGCCTGTGCGATTTTTGTTGCCAAAAACCCGGTGGGCTTTTACCCCACCATTTCACCCTTACCTTTCGGCGGTATACTTTCTGTTGCGCTTTCTGTAGCTTTGGCTGTTACGCCAAAGCCCCCGGTTGTTATCCGGCATTTTTTCCGGCGGAGCCCGGACTTTCCTCTATGAATAAATCATAGCGACCATATTTCTTCTGCAAAATATCAAAAATTAGTCGTCGTAACCAAGTTCTCTTACATCGTCACGACCAGAACGACCTTCTTCGTCCATTTCGTCGTATTCTGCGTCTTCGTTTTCTTCATCCAGTTCGTCATCAAGGTCAGCAAGGCTGCCTGTGTCGTCAAGATGGAAGAATTCGCTTTCGCCAGATTCGTCTTCTTCGTAGTACAAAATACGGCTGCAGTAAGGACAGAAAACGATTTTTTCGCCGGCATGAACTTCGTTTGCAAACTGTGCTGGCAAAATCATGTGACAGCCGTCACATACGTTACCGCGAACAGCTACGATACCGCGGCTGTGTTTGCTTTTGATAATGCGCTGGAATTTGAAAATGATTTCAGGGTCAATATCCGGAGCGATTTCTTTTTCTTCGCTTTCGAGTTCTGAAAGGCGGCCTTTCAGTTCTTCTGTTTCCTTAGAAATATTTTCCTTACGTTCGTTAAGGTCTTTTTCTGTAAATTCAATTAACTGCTGGCGGTTTTTAAGTTCTTCGTCAAGCTCGTTAAAATTCTTTTCTTCTTTCTGCAATTCACGACGGGTTGCAAGTTCTTTTTCGGTAGCGTCTTTGATTTCTTTTTCAAGGGCTTCGTATTCACGATGCGAAGTAATTGAATCCATTCCCTTTTCGCCACGTTCACGTGCAGCTTCAGCTTCTGCAAGCTGGGTTTTAAGTGCCAGAACCTTCTGGCGCAAAACTTCGTAGCCTTCGTTTTTTTCAATAAATTCTTTCTTCATCTTAGACAAAGATTCTTCCTGTGAAGAAAGTTTTTTTGGTGCTTCGTCAATCTGAAGCTCTAATGTATACTTTTCTGAAAGAATGTCCTGTAATGTTTTAAGTTTGTCAAAAACAACTTCCATTTCCATAACAATTACCCCTTAACAAATGCAAATCAATGTGGCGTACCACAAAATATATACAAAATACCGTTTAGTTGTCTAGATAGTCTTTTAACGGGTTAGACCGTCTTGGGTGGCGCAGGCGGCGCAATGCTTTTGCTTCAATCTGGCGAATGCGTTCGCGGGTAACATTGAAATAAAGACCAACTTCTTCCAATGTAAGCGAATAGCCGTCGTCAAGACCAAAGCGCATTTTCAAAACTTCCTGCTCGCGCGGCGGCAAGGTTTCAAGCACTTCAGATAACTGTTCCTGCAGCATCTTGAACGATGTCTGGTTTGCCGGATTTTCAGCTTCTTTGTCTTCGATAAAATCGCCCAAAAGTGAATCTTCTTCTTCACCAATTGGTGTTTCAAGTGAAATAGGTTCGCGGGCAACGTTTTTAACCTGCTTAACTCTTGAAACTGCCCATCCAAGCTGCTGTGCAATTTCTTCGTCGGTTGGTTCACGACCCAGACGCTGCATCAGCTGGCGCTGTTCGCGTACAACTTTGTTAATCTGTTCAATCATGTGAACAGGTACGCGGATTGTACGTGCCTGGTCAGAAATGCTGCGCGTAATTGCCTGACGAATCCACCATGTTGCATAGGTAGAAAATTTATAGCCCTTGCGGTATTCAAATTTTTCTACCGCCTTAATCAGACCGATGTTTCCTTCCTGAATAAGGTCGAACAAATGCAGACCGCGGTTTGTATATTTTTTGGCAATAGAAACAACAAGACGAAGGTTTGCATTAATCAGGCGGTCTTTTGCACGTTTCATCATAATGCGTCCGCGCTGAATTTCTTTTGCCATTTTAAGAATGTCTTCAATGTCGTTTTCAAATTCGTATTCAAGCTTGCGCAGTTTACGGTTGATTTTTTGAATCTGCGTATAAATTTCGCGGATGTCGTCAGCCGGAATGCCAAGTTCTGCTTCAAGCTTTGCCCTTTCAGACTTTAAGGCAACTCGTTTACCCAGCGCGCGCAATTCGGTATAGTTGGAAATTCTAAGCTCCTTTTCCTTTTTTTCCTGCTTGTGGCGGTATTTTTTTATGTCCTGCGTTGCTTCAATAAAGCGGTCTGAAAAACGTTCAATTTCTTCAGACTGAATGTCTACAGACTGCAAAAGCGGCAAAACCTTGTTGCGCAAATCAACAAGTTCGGCATCTTCAAAAATTGAACCGTTCTGGTCTTTTTCGTAAAGCTGGCGCTTTAACGCGATGTACTGCTTCATGTCAGGCAAAACCTGTTTAAGCATTTCGCCGTAATGAGCCTTTAAACGGCGTTTTTCTGCCATTTCTTCGTTAATTTCTTTGCGCGGCTTGCCTGCTTCGTGCGGGTCTATTTTAGAAAAAGCTTTCTGGGCAATGGCGTAAAATTCCGGAATAATCATGCCCGAATTTTTGATGACATCTTTAATGATGTTTTCGCCGTCTTCCATCTGCTTGGAAAGTTCAACTTCCTGTTCTGCCGTTAAAAGATTTTCCTTACCGATATCGCGCAGGTAAAGTCTGATCGGGTCGTCAACCGATGAATCTTTTTCGTTGTAAACAAGGCGTTTGCGTCCCGATTCTACTGCTTTTACAGCTTCAAGGGCTTCGTCTGTCTGTTCCGGGTCGGTGTCGTCAAGGTCGTCATCAGCCTCGTCTTCATCGTCCATATCAAGGTCTTCGGGCAAAATCTGAATTTTGTTTTTTTCCAACAGCGTAAAAACTGTTTCCAGTTTTTCGGTGTTTTCCGGATCTTGAAATTCTGGAGGAAGCATAGCCATTACTTCTTCCATTGTTAAAGCGTTTTTACTTTTACCGTATTCAATTAATTTTGCAACTGCGGGATCCAGATCCTGCTGATCACTCATTTGGTATGTCCTTCTGTGCTTTTAGCTCGTTGTCGATTGTCATTTTTTCGTATTGCATGCTTTTCAAAAGCTGCAAATCTTCCAGCGTCGTACCGTTACACTGCCTTATTTTGTTGGCAAGATGGTCACGCCGTCGTTCCAGGCTGTTGCGTTTTATCCTTGCAATGCCGTCTCCTATAATTCTTTCTGCATCTTCGGCAAATTCATTCGAACTTACCGCCTCGCTAATAAGTTTACGCAGCTTGTCACTGGAACATTTTGCAAGAATAACGTCATAACTCGCCGCTTCTTCCCTGAAACACTCTTCCAGAATAAAAAATATTTCCCGCGCCCCAGCGTCTTCAAAATCATCAGGCTGAATAATTGACCGGATTTTTACGAAATATTGCACATTTGCTGCAACGGCCAACATTGCCCTAAGCTCGGCATTTTTTTTATAATTTATCGGGTTTGTTTTACTGGAATCTTCTGTCTGTGTTTCTGCTGTGTTCCTTTGGTTAACCGCATTACGCCTGTTAAAATCTGAGCGTACCGCCTTTTGATCAAGAGAAAAAGTTCGGCACAAAAGCTCAAAACACGATTCTTTCTGAATTTCTGACTGCAAAGCATCTATATACGGGAAAAAATCCAAAGCAGCTTTGGATTTTCCTTCTGGTGTGTTCACCGGGTACTTTTCTGCCAGCATAAACAATAAATAATCGGCATCTAATTTACTTTGATTTACTATTTTTGTCAAGGTTTCAGCACCGAAATTTAGTAAAACATCTGCCGGGTCTTTTGGTTTCGCAGCATCCGGCGGCAAATTCCTGAAAGATTCATTTATCTGAACGATTTTTACGCTTACGCCGGCTTTGCGGCACAGCATGATTGCGCGGTAAGTTGCCGCCTGTCCTGCGCTGT
Organism: Treponemataceae bacterium; assembly: GCA_024402495.1. Lineage (GTDB taxonomy): Bacteria > Spirochaetota > Spirochaetia > Treponematales > Treponemataceae > UBA1240. Next base: position 3,809 of record JAKSTR010000064.1, on the reverse strand, counting down.
CGCCGTCAAAAGACAGATAGAAAGTATCTGCAAAAGGCCGCAGAATGCGTATCTGGTCTTCGGTTAAGGCGGTGCCAAGCGGCGCAACGGCGTATTTTATGCCCGCCTGATGATATGCGATTACGTCCATGTAGCCTTCGCATAAAATTACGCTTTTCTGCTGGCGTATTTCGTTTTTGGCAAGGTGGAAGGCGTACAGGGTTTCGCCTTTTTTATATTGAGGCATTTCGCTGCTGTTCAGGTATTTCGGACCGTTGTCGCGCAGGATGCGTCCGCCAAAAGCTATAACCTGTCCGCGGCTGTTGCAAATCGGGAACATCAGGCGTTCCGAAAAAAAGGCAATATCCGGGTATTTTTGCGAAAAAAGCCCGGAACTGGCTAAAAATTCCTGAGAATAATTTTTTGACGACAGAAAGTTTTTTAACCAGCGGCGGTCGGCAGGCGCGTAGCCCAAACCGAATTCTTCTGCAATTTCTTCGCTTACGCCGCGGCTTGCCAGATATTCTCTGGCAAAGCGCCCCTGTTCGGTAGAAGTTAAAAAATAGCGGTAGGTTGCGGCAATGCGTTTGTACAAATCCAGCAAGTCGTCTTTCAGGCGGTTTCTGGCTTCTTGTTCTGCCATTTCTTTTGTAGTTGGTGCCTTGCCGTCGTAAATTATTTCTACGCCGTTTTTTTTAGCCAGAAATTTTACGGCTTCAACAAAAGAAATTTTTTCAACTTCCATTATGAAATTAATGGCACTGCCGCCTTTGTGGCATCCAAAGCAGTAGCACATTTTCTTTTCCGGCGTAACGCTGAAAGACGGGGTTTTTTCTGCATGGAACGGACAGCAGCCCCAATAGTTTGAACCGCGTTTTTCAAGGCGGACATATTCGCCGACAAGGCTTACAATATCGGTACGCTGGCTTACTTCTTCAATTGTAGAGGATGAAATGTGCTGCATTATTTACCGGCTGCTTTTTTAACGGACAAATCTCTGCCCGCTTTGGCGTGTTCCTGCAGCGAAGAAGAAAAATAATGCGAACCGGCGGCTTCGTCTTTTACGCGGAAATAGTAGTAATTGGTTTTTGCCGGATTTGCGGCTGCCTGCAAGGCAATTGCGCCGGGATTTGAAATTGGTCCGGCAGGAAGACCTGCCCATTTGTAAGTATTGTAATCGCTGTCAATTTTCAGGTCTTCGTAAGTTATGCGGTCTGGGTGCGGTCTGCCTTCGATTTCGGTTAAAATATAGACAATCGTTGCACATGATTCCAGCCCGATATGGTATTTCAGGCGGTTTGCAAAAACGCTGGCAATCAGCGGCGCTTCTTCCGGGCGGCGGTATTCGCGTTCTACAATGCTTGCCAGAATAACGGTTTCATGCAAATCCTGCGCATTTGCCGCTTCTATGCCTAAGTTTTCAATGCGAACGAAGAAGTTATCAACCAGACGTTCAATTACCAAATCTGCATCCATTGAAGGCGTAAAGAAATAGGTATCGGGAAACAAGTAACCTTCAAGACTTCTGCCCGGAATATTGTATTTCGTTAGAAATTCTTCAGATTTGCATCTCTTGATAAAATCTTCCGCTGATAAAATAACGTCCGATTTTTCCAGCAGTGCCGCAATCTGGCTTATTGTCAAGCCTTCCGGAATGCTTACGGAAATGTGTTCTTCGTGACCGGCTGTCAAAAGGCTGAAAATTTCGTCAAGATTCATGGTCGGGCGCATGGTGTAACGCCCTGCTTTCATTGCAAGATTTTCCAAACGTGCTTTAAGATAAAAAATTTTTTCGTCGCGGATAATGCCGGCGTCGTATAATTCGGCGGCAACATCTTTTATTGAAGTTCCGGTTGGAATTTTCAAAATATATTCAGAAACGGCTTCTGCGCCGGCTTCTTTGCTTTCTGCGTTTTCGCCTTGAATTTCTTCAGCTTTTACCGGCGCGGTTTGCAGATAATAATAAGCGCCCGAGGCACCGGCGCAAGCCAAAACTGCGATACCAAATAAAACCGCCAGAACAATCAGCAGTCTTTTAACAAATTTTCCCACGATTAAAAAATTCCTCAAGTTCTTCAATATTCATCGAATTATACAAATGTTCTTCAATCTGCCCGGCAAAAGGCTTTAAAGAATACGGAATAATATTTTCAACTTTTCTTAAAAGCAAGGCAAGTTCGCGCACTTCTCTTTCAGAAAAATTATAGGTTAAAGCTGTTTTTTCGCCGTTCATACTTCAATATCCATGCCTTCGCACGCGGCAAAAATTGAAATTTTTGATTTTTGCGGGGCGCTGTCAGATTCTGCATACCATCTGGCGGTTTGCGTAAGGTTGAAAATATCCTTGTCGCTGTAATTCGGCTCGTGATGAAACAGATACAGGTTTTTTACGCCGCAGCTTCGGGCAAAATCAACGTCGTGGCAGCAGTTTGAATGTCCCCAGTTTGATTTTCTTAAAAGTTCTTCAATTGTATACTGGGCATCCAAAACCAGCATGTCCGCATTGCAAAATAATTTCTGTGCTTTTTCCTTGGTTTTTGCGTCCATTTCGGTTAATTCAACGTCGCTTGCGTAAATAAATTTTTTACCGTTTTCTTCAAATGAATATGAATACGATGCGCCGGGGTGCGGCATTTTTATACAGGTAACTTTTACGTTTCCAACCTGGCGCGGTACGCCTTCTTTCATCAGGTGAAAATGAATAGTCGGCGCGCTGGCTGAAAAAAGTGTCGGAAAATAAGGAAAGGACATTTGTTTTGCCAGAATTTTTACGGAAAAAGGCCACGGGCTGTAAATGTGAAGCACGGTTTTCTTGTCGTAGAAATTCCCCCAGAAAGGTATTCCCTGAATGTGATCCCAGTGAAAATGTGAAAAAAACATGTGGAATTCGTTTGAAGGATTATCAGAAAGGCGTCCGAATTCGCGCAGACCGGTACCTGCGTCCAGCAGAAAGGTCTGATTGTCTCTGGTGGCAATTTCTACGCAGGCTGTATTGCCGCCAACTGTACTTACAAGCCATTGCGGCAGGTTTGCTATAAATTTTTCACGGCTGTCTTCGTCTTTAAGGTCGTTGGGTGTTATGCGCTGAACAATTGCAGTAATTTTGTTTCGCAATTGAATGGAAGACATTGGTGTCGGTACGGAACCGCGGACACCCCAAAAATGTACACGCATAAAAACCCCGGAATATTATTCTTTTTTTATTGGTTCATTCCGCCGGGTAAGCCAAACTTTTTCGGCAATTTCTTCAGCAGAATGTATTTTTCCTTTTCCTATACCCGGACAGTCTTTTGCTGCATCCTGCCAGGCCTGCTGGTCTTTTACAATAAAGCCCCAAAACGGAAATGTTGAACATTGTACAGGTCTTGCGCCGTAAACTGAACAACCGCCATTGTCCCAAAAAATACAGTCGTAATTTGGTTTTTCGTTAAGGCACAAAACTTCGGTACCGTCGTAATATGGTACCCATCTGCAATACTTTTCTATAAAAGAATCTTTTTTTAGGTTAAACCAATCCAATAATTTTGTCAAATCATCCTCAGAAAGGTAAACAAATCCCGGTTCTTTGCGGCAGCAGTCAGAACACTGCTGGCACTCAAAGCACAATCCATTTTTATAAAAAACATCTTCCATATCAAAATTTCCTGCAGGCAAAAAAAAACTTGCAACGAAAAGCTGCAAGTTTTGTGGGGAGAGAAGGATTCGAACCTTCGAAGCCGAAACAACAGATTTACAGTCTGCCCCATTTGACCACTCTGGAACCTCCCCAATCAACAGCCAACTTAGGGATTCGAACCCTAGACCCCGAGATTACAAATCACGTGCTCTGG
>JAKSTR010000063.1 GCA_024402495.1 Treponemataceae bacterium | reverse complement strand
ATCCGTGATAAATTCTTCTGCTCATAGGAATAACATACTCCTATAGGAGTATGTTGGCAATAGGGATATTTTGCCGCAAAGCTTGAGATACTTTGTCTTAAAGCTTAAGATATTTTGTCTTAAGCCTTGTGATATTTTATCTTAAAGCTTATGGAATAAACTGCTTCAGTATGAAAAAAATATTTGAAATTCTGTCGTGCTGAAATTGTTAGTTTTCTACGTTTTTGCACAATTGCCTGCAAAAAATATTCCGTACGTAGCTGCCGAAAACTGATATGTTCGGGCCATTTTTGTTGCAAGAAAGTTCTTTATCTTGTAAGTTTTTGCAGATGCTGCAAATGTATGCCCCGGACACAGCACAAAAAGGAAGAAAAATGAAAAGGATTTTTCCAGAAGAAAGAATGATATCAGGTTTTTTGATTTTGGGAGCCTTGCTGTTCTTTTTTTTCGTGATTTTTCCTTTGGAATTTTCCTTCAATGCAGAAACCATATTTTTAACTTTAATTTTCATTTTCGGTTTTGGCGTTGCGTTCAATTTTATAATTTCGCATACAGCCTATGACGAAGAAAACCTTTTTATAGTAACGCTTTTTGGGAAACAGAAAATAAAAATGGATGAAATTATCCAAATTGCCAGAACATGGGAAGGTTCAGGCAAAAACATTCGCCTAAAATGGAACGTTTTTTACCGGGACAATTATTGGGGCAGAGAGTTTAAAACCAGAATCTATCTTCCGGAAGATTACAATTCAGAAAAAACAAATGAATTGATAAAGACAATTAAAAACAGAAATGACGGTTTTGTCTTTCAAATTAACTTGCAGTAAACCGGCAATAAACGGTAAAATAACTGAACGCAAAAAAAGGCCGGATTTTATGATTCGGTTTTAGAAAAAAAGAGGGAAAAAATGAAAAAATGTCTTTTACTGGTTCTTGCCTTGCTGCTTGGCGGTGTTATTTTTGCAAACGACACCTATTTTTTTACTTCCGGCGGTAACATTTTCTGCGCAGAAGATGAAGATATTTCCGTTCAAATGGAATCGGAAGTTATTGCATTAACTTTGCAGCCTGATTATTACGAAGTGACGGTTGATTTTAATTTTCTCAACACGGGCAAAACCGTTGAACTTCTGGTGGGCTTTCCGTTTTTTGAAGCCGGAATTGGCGGTCACGGAAAAATATACGATTTTAAGTGCTGGACAAACGGCGAACTTACGGATTTTTCAGACCAGCCAATAATAATGGAATTCAGCAATACGAATTTTAATGGAGAAGAATTGCAGAATGCCTATACCCGGAAAGTGGTTTTTCCTGCAAAAAAAGTGACGAAAACAAAAGTTTATTACAAATCTGAATACGGCCAGGACACGGAAGGTGTAATCGTAAAGTATCTTTACGGAACTGGAAGCAGCTGGAAAGATGACATTGGCGAAATTACGCTGATTATTGAAAACAATCTTCCCTATTCAAGACCCGTTGGTTTTGAACTGCCGGAAAACGGAACTTCTTTTGTTCGCCTTGAAGACAACAAATGGCAGGCGAAATTTTATAATGTTGCCCCGGAATATACAGACTGCATAACGATTAACGCTCGGAACATTCTTGACGACACCGGCCCGAGAGCCTTTCCTTCCTACGGCTACACTTTTTCCAAAAAAAAGGCGCAGCCTGAATGGCTTTTCTGGTACACAAAACCCCAGCTAAGAATTTTAAGGAATACAATTTACGCCCTTCACGGCTATTCTTTCAAATCTCAGGACTTGAAAGAACTGTTTACGTCCTGGGGCAAATACTGGCACCCGGCCTACAAAGAAAATCCCGATTTTTCAGAAAACGAGCTTTCCGAAATTGAAAAATACAACGCAAAACTTCTTCTTGAAGAAGAAAACCGAAGATAAAAAATTTACGCGAAAGGTGAACTGAGAATGAAATGTGAAAATTTGGAACAGGTTCGGGAAAATATAGACCGGATTGACGGTGAAATTATCAGGCTTATTGCAGAAAGAAAATCATACGTTGTTCAGGCTTCGGCCTTTAAGAAAAATGAAGAAGGCGTTAAAGACACCGGGCGCGTAGAAAAAGTAATTGCAAAAGTTAGGGCACGCGCATGCCGGCAGCGCAATGCGAACCATAAAAAAGCCCATGCACAAAAAAAACTGCACCATTGAAAACTTATGTTTTCGCCAGTGCAGTTTTAAGCGCGGCAGGGCTTTATAAAAAAAATCCAAAAACCTTTTATTTTTTCAGATACCTTAGTTTATGCCGTTTACAATTGCAATACCGGCAGAAACACCCAGACGGTTTGCACCGGCTTCTACCATTGCAAGGGCGGTTTCTGTATCGCGGATGCCGCCGCTGGCTTTTACCTGCATGTAAAAATCTTTCGGTTCGGCTTCGTCAACAGTTTTGCGCATAAGGGCAACATCGGCAACAGTAGCGCCGGCAGGCAGTTTAGAACCGTCGCTGGCAGTACCCGGTGTACCAAAGCCGGTAGAAGTTTTTACAAAATCGGCGCCGGCAAGTTTTGCAGCCTTGCAGACTTCTATTTTTTCTTCATCCGTAAGGTAACAGGTTTCTATAATAACTTTTACGCAGATATGGTTTTTGTTGTGTACCAGACCGGCGTCTTTTGCGGCTTCTACCACGCCTTTAATGTCGCTTTGTACGGCGTCAAAGTTTTTAGCTTTCGCTTCGCCCACATTAATAACCATGTCAACTTCGTCTGCGCCCTGCATGACGGCGTGGCGTGCTTCGTAAGCTTTTACAGCCGGGGCACTTGCGCCCAGCGGAAAACCGATAACGGTGCAGACTTTTACATCACTTTCTGCAAGTTCGTTTGCGGCGGCGCATACCCAAACCGGGTTTACGCAAACCGAAGCAAAAGAATTTTCCCTGGCTTCGGCACAAAGTTTTTTAATGTCGCTTAAAGTTGCGGTGGCTTTAAGCTGTGTATGGTCAATCATCGATGCAATTGTTTTTTTATCCATAAATTTGCTATCTCCTTCAAAAATTTCAGCTTGTATTTAGCGCATTTGTATGTTATTCTGCCATTAACTTTTAGAAAAACACTAAAGGTTGGGCACGGCTGCAACAGCAGCCACTCAAACAAAAGCTTGTTTGAGTATACAAATTCAAAAGAGGTATTACAATGGCATACAAAGTAACAGATGCTTGTGTAAACTGTGGTGCATGCGAAGGCGAATGCCCAGTTTCTGCAATTTCAGAAGCAGACGGAAAACGTGTAATCAACGCTGACGAATGCATCAGCTGCGGTTCATGTGCAGGTACTTGTCCAACAAGCGCAATTGAAGAAGCATAATTTCAGTTTTAATTGAAATTAAAGCATTTTCTTAAAAGCCGGGCTGTCTTTAAGGTTTCTTAAAAGCCCGGTTTTGTTTTTTTTAAATGCCTTCTGCACAAAAAGCAGAAAAAAGCACTTAAAGCGCAAATATTGAACAAGTAAAGTTTTATTCCTATTGTCAAAAGAATATTTTTCCGATTTTTTAAATAATGCAAGCCGTAAACTTTTTTCTCCGCAAACTTAAAATAATTTCTGTATTATCAGCATTTATATTTTCTTTCGCCGCGTGTTTCGGGCAAAGTTCTTTTCCAAAAATTACGGAATTACAGTCGCGAAACCCGATGTTCAAGCAGTACCAGCAGGATCTGGAACAGAATTACAAAAATATTGCCCGCGGCGAACCAACCGCGCTGAGCATTTACAGCTACACCGTGCAGAAAGGCGAAACGATTATGACCATAGCGGCACGGTGCAACGTTACGCAGGAAAGCCTTGCAACCTTAAACCGGGTCTGCTCGTCAGATTCCAGCATTGAAGGCAGGGAACTGCTTTTGCCGACCGTACCCGGGCTTTTTGTATGCACCACCCCGGATACAACTTTGGAACACATTCTAAGCAAGAAAAATTACGACAGCTCTACACTGTGCTACAATATCAGCGGCACAAAGTTTCTGTTTTTGCCCGGCGAACGTTTTGAACCGACGGAACGCGCTTTCTTTTTGGATTCTGCAATGACTTCGCCGCTGCCGCACGGTATTTTAACTTCTTCTTACGGTATGCGCATCAGCCCGATTAGCGGCATGGAAAAATTTCATCACGGCGTAGATTTGGCAGCACCCATCGGTACGCCGGTTTATGCCTGCCGCGGCGGCGTGGTAGAAACCTGCGGAAAAGACAATGTTTACGGCAATTATATAGTTTTGCGCCACGACAACAACAATCAAAGCCTGTACGCACATTTAAGCAAAATTGAAGTTACTGAAGGTTTCAGGGTTGAACGCGGCAACGAAATCGGGCTGGTTGGCACAACCGGAATGTCCACAGGTCCGCACCTGCATTTTGAAATGAGAATGAACGGACATTCGCAAGTGCCGCCAAATTCGCTTTTTACAAAACGAAAATAAAAAGACAATCAACAACCTCGCCGCAAGCAGCGAGGTATGTTGTTCTTAATAAGTAGTTGCAGTCAGGTTTAATACCCCTTTTTACGTATTAAACCCTCCGCACGAATAAATGGAAGCAAAATTGAAGTTTTTAAAAGCAAGCACGAAAAACACAGCAAAATTCCTTATTGCAAAAAAGATTTTTGCCATTTTCCTGACAGTTCTGTTCGGGGCGCAGGCGGCATTCTGCGAAAATTTCAGGGTACGCAAAAACCATTGCGCCGATTTTACCGGCGATACCCAAAGCCAGACGGCGCAGCTGGGTTTTAACGATTCTCTTTCCATTATTTTGCCAAAAAACAACGAATTTCTGGAAGGACTTGAGCTGGAATTTAAAATTCCGCAGGAACTTTTACAGTTCAAACATTGCGTGGGCTACGCTTTTTATCACAAACTTAGCCCAGCGCCAACCGCCGCCAGCATCGATTACAACGGCACGCAGCTTTTTATAGATACTTTACCGGCGCGCCTAAGCATGGTTGTACAAATTCCATTAAACGAAAACCTGAAAATTGAAGAAAGCCCTTTTGCGGCAATTTTGCCAAGCATGGTTCTGGGCAATGATGAAGTAATTTTTATGCGCCTTTTACCAATTATGAAAGGCTTGCCGGACAATATTGAAGATCTGGTATTTGAAATTACGGCAAAACCGCTTTTAAGCAGTCAGGGTGTGCTTAATCTGAATGTTACTTACCCGGAAGAAAACCCTAAAGGCGTTGCCGTTTTTATTGACGAAAAGCCGGTTTCTTCCATTAAAGAGGCTATTCGCCTGGAAGAAGGCATTCACTATCTGGCAATTACTTCTGAAAATTACCGTACTGAAGTGCGCACTTTTTCAATTGAACACGGAAAAACTACCAGTTTGACTGTAAATTTGCGCGACACTACGCCGGAATTACTGGTTAGTGCGCCGGCTAATGCAAAGGTTCTGCTGGACGGCGAAGTTTTTGCATGGGATAAAGGCACTGCAACGATTTTGCCCGGCGAACATACGCTGAAATTTGTACTTGCCGATTACGAAGTGACAAAAACTTTTACCGCAATTAACGGCAAAAGCTACAATATGGCGCTTACGGTAGACATTCAGTATACAGAAACGCCGTAAAACAGCGCAAAAATATACGGAAACAAAAAAAGGCTGAAAGATTGCAGAAATGCCGTCTTTCAGCCCTTTTTTTGCAACAATATTGCCACGCAGAAACCGTAAGTTTCTGACAGACAAAGCTTTTTATTTGCTGTCAAAAAAGATTTAAAAACATTCACCGCAGCAGGCACGTGCGGAAAAGCGCAGCGTTCGGTACAAAAAAAATTACGTACAGAGTCTGCGCATGCCGGTTATTTTATTTTTGCGCCAAAAGGCATCAGGGCAAGTTTTGCAAGCTTAAACCACTGCAACCCGAACGGAATTCCCACAACCGTTATGCAGAAAACAGCGCCTACAACCATAAAAGTTAACGCAAGCTCAAAACCGCCAAATATCAGCCACAAAATATTAAGCAAAAATGACGATGCTTTTTCGCCAAATTCCACGTCGCGCCCAAAAGGCCAGAACGCAAGCCCGGCAAGCTTAAAGCACTGAATGCCAACAGGAATACCGACGATTGTAATGCACCACAAAAGCCCGATAATTATCCATACTATGCCGGCTAAACAGCCCAGAAGCACAAACCACAGAAGATTCATTAAAAAATTAATCATGCTTTACCTCCAAATTGCAGAAAAATGCGGACAAAACGGCATTTTCAGCATCACTTATTCTTGGCAGATTTTAGCGGATTGAAAAAATATTGTCGAGTTTTTGAAGGCAATTTTGATTTTTTATATTTTCCGCATATTTGCAGGCGGCGTTTATTGCCCGTTTGCACAGCCCGAATGTCGAATCTGAAAAAATTATAGAAAAATCAGCCTGCAATTTTCAGGCAAAAATAAAAAATCGGCATTAACAATATAATAGGACGAATGTTGAGTTTACATAAAATGTTTAAAAACAGCCTTTCGACAGTCCCTGCCTCGAAAAAAAACGTTGCTCGAAGCTACGCTACAAATACGCCCTTCGGTCGTGACGAATTTTTTTCGTGTCCGTGACTGTCTGCGGCTGTTTTTATCACAATTATATAGATGCCTTTTGGCCTTTTATATAAAACTCGAAATTGAACCTAATAGAAAAAAATGAAAAAATACTTGCGGCGGATATAAAATTCTGCCCCAGAATATGCAAAAAAAGTTTCATATACGGCGGCATTTTGCAAGGTAAAACTTGGTAATTTTTTCGCTATATTTTTGTTTCTGCCGCCTGCTAATGACTCAAGAAAAACGCATTTTTACCGATAATAAAAATGTCGGGCGAACAAATCCCCTCCCACCCATTGTTCGCCCGACTGCCTGATGGGCATGGCCGGCGCACAACCGGCCTTTTTATTTTTAAATGTTCCGTAAAAAAAAAAAGCTTAAAAAGCTTTCAAAAACATTCAAAACCTTTCAGCCTTGACTAAACCAGCAAGCTTCAATAACATAATAAATTATGCGTAAAATTAAGCAAAGTTTCATTTTCTTTTCACTTTGTATTATTCTGGCAGCAGGCGTTTTTGGCGTTGCCCTTGGCTTGCTTTTAGCCGAAACACAAAACACCAAAAATGTAGAAAACTTTACAGAATTCAATACAGCCCTGCCAACCCGGCTTTTAGACATAAACGGCGAAATTATTACCGAGTTTTCTTCTGACGAAAAACGCGAACTTATTAGCCTTGACCAGCTGCCGCACCATATGCGCAACGCCCTTTTAACCCGCGAAGACCGCAGTTTTTATCTGCACCGCGGTTTCAGCGTAAAAGCCCTTACCCGCGCCGTATTCGGTCAGCTGACAGGACAGACTCTTGGCGGCGGTTCTACCCTTACCCAGCAGATTGCCGGTACGCTTTACTGCGACCGCACGGATTATTCCATTAAACGCAAGTTTCAGGAATTGTGGTGGGCAATTCAAATGGAACGCCGCTATGCAAAAAACGATATTCTGGAACTTTACCTGAATAAAATTTATCTTGGCGGCGGTACTTACGGTGTAAATGCGGCAAGTAAATATTATTTTGGTCATTCTGCTTCGGAAATTACACCGGCAGAAGCCGCAATTCTGGTAATTCAGCTTAGTAACCCGGCTTTTTACAACCCGTTTGAACACACCAGCCGCGCCCAGGAACGCCAGAAAGAAGTTTTAACCGATATGGTTGCGCTGGGATTTCTGGACAAAGAAGAAGCGGATGCTTCCTATGAACAGTACTGGCTTGATTTTGACTATACGCGTACCAATTCTTCTGCATATTTTATGCGCGAAGACAAAGCACCGTGGTTCAGCGAATATGTTCTGCGCGAACTGAACAGTTTGATTTACGGTAAAGCCGACATTTACACAAGCGGTTTCACCGTAAACACAACAATGAACTTGAAGCACCAGAATGCAGCGCAGTCAATTATGTCTTCAAAAATTGAATACGCAAACAATTCTTACCGCAACTCCAGCAGTGCGCGCAAAAGCGATTCAATCAAAACATATATTCCGATTGTAGAACTTTTAGCCTTAACCTTTGACCTGCCGAAACTGCGCGTTACTCAGGAACGCAACGAATTGCAGGCAATGAGCTATTACAATAAAGAAATTCACCCGGTTATTGACATGATGTCGCTTGTTTTTGGCGTAGAACCGCTGAAGCTGGACGTTGCAAACCGTACAAATACAAAGCTCCGTCAGGATTCCGGCAGAACAAAAATTGAAGGCTCTTTAATTTCAATTGAAAACGAAACCGGCTATATAACCGCGCTGATTGGCGGCAGCAAGTTTGATGCTGACAACCAGTTTATCCGTGCTACACAGGCAAAAATTCAGCCGGGAAGTACGTTTAAGCCGCTTTATTATTCTGCCGCCATCGACAGCAAGAAATTTACCGCCGTCAGCAAAATTGACGATACGCCGGTTGTTTTTTACAACGAAGACGGCATTCCTTACCTGCCGGAAAACTTTAAGGGCGAATGGATGGGTTCCGTTCAGCTTTGGTACGCTCTGGCAAAATCTATGAATGTTCCTTCACTCCGCATTCTTGACGGTATCGGTTTTGATGCAGCAATTGACCGCGCCGCAAATCTTTTGGGCATTCCGCAAAATGAACTTGATGAACGCCACTTTGACCGGGTTTATCCTCTTGGTCTTGGTATCTGTTCCGTACGCCCGATTGAAGTTGCACGCGCCTACGCCGTTTTTGGCAATCAGGGAAAAGCCGTTACGCCAATCGCGGTGCGTTCGGTAGAAGACCGCAACGGCAAAATTATCGTTGACCCTGAACGCGAAATAAGAAACGAACAGAAAAATAATAAAAACAACCAGATTATTTCGCCGCAGACAGCCTACGTTATGACCGATATTCTGATGAACTCGGTTCGCATGGGTACAATGTCTTACGGTACACAATACGGAAGCAAACTGCGTTACCGCGATGCAAATGGCAAGCAATACCAGATGCCGGCTGCCGGTAAAACAGGTACAACCCAAAACTGGCAGAATGCGTGGGCAGCCGGTTATACGCCATATTTAGCCGCTGCCGTTTGGTTCGGTTTTGATACGCCGGGCGAAACTTTAGGTACAGACCTTACCGGTGCAACCCTTGCCGGTGTTGCATGGGGTGACTTTATGCGCATTGCAAACGAAGACTATCCGTATAAGGAATTCCCGAAACCGGCTACCGGAATTATAGAAGCAACCGTATGTTCAGTTTCAGGCAAACTGCTTTCAAGTGCGTGCGGCGACCATTCTACGACCAAGGTTTTCCTTGAAGGCTCGCAGCCTACCCAGATGTGTGACTATCACGTTAACCGTCAGGACGCGGCTATAGTTTCTGAAAACCGCCTTGAAAACGAACGGTATCTTGCCGGTATTTCTGCGCCTTACCTTGAAGACGATTCGCCGCTTATACTGGATTTGTCTTTCTTATACGATACTACGGACGAAACCGAAGAAAATACTGAACAGAACGAAGCCGAAAGTGACGAAGACAGTTTCAGCAGTTTCTTTGACAATTTCCTGTCCGGATTTAAGAAACCGGGCAAAAAAGACGAAGTTCCGCAGGTAAACACCGAAGAAACCGTTGAAGAAAACGAAACAGAAAAAGAACCTGAAAACTTCTTATTCGACTAAAAACTAAAGGAGGTTCAAGAATGCTTGTAAATATTGCTGACATTAAAGTAAAAAAACGCGTTCGCAAAGATTTGGGCGATCTTGAACCTTTGAAAGACAGTTTAAAAAATTACGGGCTTTTAAACCCTATTACGATAAACACCAAATTCGAACTTATTGCCGGTGAACGGCGTTTGGAGTGTGCAAAAATACTGGGCTGGCAGAACATTGAAGCAAATGTGGTTGCCATAAGCGACAGAGCAAGCCTTTTGGAAATGGAGCTTGAAGAAAATACGGTGCGCAAGCCTTTTGATGAAATTGAACTTCTGGAAGGTTATGCCGCACTTGAAAAATTGCGCCACCCCAGCCTTTTTAAAAGAATTCTTGATAAAGTAAGCGATTTTTTTACCGGCATAAACGAAACCTCTGCCGAACGGCGCGAAACCAAGATAAAACGCTCGCTGATTTTTGCAATGTTCATACCAGCCGGAATGTTTTTAATAATTATTGGCGCAATTTTATTCAAAACCGGCATTTTCAGCTCGCTGGTGCGCACTTTTACAGACCTTATTGCAATCATTATGCTTATAGTTGGCATTTTATTCTTAACGCGCCACCTTTTGTTAAAGCGCAACGCAGCTTCTAATTTTCTTCTGCCAAAAGAAAAATTATAAAATCTTTTTGCTTTCGGCAGGTAAACCGCCGCATCTGATTTAGATTTTACAGCAAAACATACAATTGCGCAGGTATTGTCACTATTTTGTGCTAAAGCTATACTTTCAGCATGAATTTTGGATTTTACCGCGTTGCATGTGCAACCAACGATACGGTTGTTGCCAATTGCAGCCACAACGCTTCTTCAATTATTGAACTAATTACAAAAGCAAAAGAAAATAACGCAGCTTTTTTGCTTTTGCCCGAACTTGCCATAAGCGCCTACACTTGCAGTGACCTGTTTTTGCAAGAAACCCTTTTGCAAAACGCCCAAACAGAACTTTTTAACATAGCAAAATACACAGACGGCATTTGCTGCGTTGTCGGGTTGCCGCTAAAAGCAAACGGAATGCTTTTTAACTGCGCCGCAGTTTTAAGCAACGGCAGCATTTTGGGCATCGTTCCCAAAACCTACATTCCAAACTACGCCGAATTTTACGAAATGCGGCATTTTTTGGGCGCAGTATCAAGCCTTAAAAATATAGAAATATTTAACAGCCAGACCGGCGCATGCATCAGCGTTCCGTTTGGCACAGACCTTTTATTTACGTCCTGCAAAAACGCCGATTTCGTTCTGGGAATTGAAATTTGCGAAGATTTGTGGTCTGTAACACCGCCTTCGGTACAGGTTGCACTTGCCGGCGCAACCGTAATAGCAAACTGTTCCGCCAGCAACGAAATAATCGGCAAGGCAAGCTACCGCCGTATGCTTGTGCAGTCACATTCGGCGCGGCTTTTAAGCGCCTATCTTTATGCCGATGCCGGAACTGGCGAATCTACCACCGATTTGGTTTTTGCAGCCCACAATCTTATTGCCGAAAACGGCACAATTCTTGCCGAAGCCGCGCCTTTTGAAAAAACCGACGGTTTCATTATCGCCGATATAGACTGTCAGGCGCTTCTGCACGAACGCCAGCGCACGACAACTTTCGGGCAGTGCTATAAAAACGCAGAAAAAACTGAAAACCTGAATTACCGCAGAATTGAACTGAAAATTAAGCCGCTTGATACCCAAAGCAACAGGCTTTTGCGTATCATTCCCCAGCTTCCGTTTATTCCGCAGGACAAAAACAACCGTGCCGAACGCTGCCGTCAGGTAATTGAACTGCAAACAGCCGGACTTGCAAAACGCTTAAAGCACACACACGCAAAATCTGCGGTAATCGGGCTAAGCGGCGGACTTGATTCTACGCTGGCGCTACTGGTAACAGTAAACGCCTTTAAAAAGCTTGGTATTGATTTAAGCGGCATTTGCGCCGTTACCATGCCCTGCTTTGGCACAACAAAACGCACCTATAACAATGCAGTTGAACTTGCCAATTCCTTAAATGTTACATTGAAAGAAATTAACATAAAAGCGGCGGTATTGCAGCATTTTGCAGATATTGGTCACGACGAAAATATTCACGACGTAACCTACGAAAACTGTCAGGCACGCGAAAGAACCCAGGTTTTGATGGATATTGCAAACCAGACCGGCGGACTGGTAATCGGTACAGGCGACCTTTCGGAACTGGCGCTGGGCTGGGCAACCTACAACGGCGACCACATGTCGATGTACGGCGTAAATGTTTCCATACCAAAAACTTTGGTAAAGCACCTTGTAAGCTGGTTTGCCGATGATTTTGCCACCGCCGGCATGCAAAAAGCCAGCGAAACCCTGATTGATATTCTGGATACGCCGGTAAGCCCGGAACTTTTGCCGCCGAAGGACGGCGAAATTGCCCAGAAAACCGAAGACATTGTCGGCCCTTACGAACTGCACGATTTTTATTTGTATTATCTTTTGCGCTGGGGCTTTACGCCCAAAAAGATTTTTGCGCTGGCAAAACAGGCATTTGAAGGCGTTTACGATACCGCCACAATTGAAAAATGGCTTAAAATATTCTGCCGCCGTTTTTTTGCCCAGCAGTTCAAGCGTTCGTGCCTGCCGGACGGCGCAAAAGTTGGTACGGTAAGCCTTTCGCCGCGCGGCGACTGGCGCATGCCAAGCGATGCAGACAGCGCCCAGTGGCTTGCCCAGCTGGAATAAACTGAAAAACTTTTTCAAGCTGACAAACAGATAAAAACCCCTGACTGGCAAAAACTGGTCAGGGGCATTTCATTTTAAATACCGAAGTTACATAAACTTTCGGTACAGCTAAAAAAACACCGTAATTAAACCCGACGCACGAATAAACGTGACAAAAACTGATAATTTGTAAAGTTTATATTTGACAGATATTGACTTTTTGTCAAAAAGTAAATAACCTAATGTTAGCTTTTATAAGCACTTCAAAATTTTAGCAAAATACCAAAAAAGCAAAATTTTCTGGTATTTCAAATCGAAAGCATTATAAAATTTCTATTTTTAATGTTTTCCCTTACTGTTTTAGCTTTGCTAATTCAGCAAAAAAAGGAATTATTTTGATGACAAAAACCAACTACGACCTTGAAAAACAGCACGCAAAAGGCAAACTACACGCAATTGAACGCATTAACGCCCTTTGCGACAAAGACAGTTTTTACGAAATTTATTCTGCTGCCCACCACAACTGCACAAGTTTTGGCATGGATCAAAAGAAAATCCCTTATGATGGTGTAATTACCGGTTTTGGCAAAATCAACGGTAAAAAAGTTGCCGTTTACGCTCAGGATTTTACCGTTCAGGGCGGAAGCCTTGGTAAAGTGCACGGACAGAAAATTGCCGAACTTATGTCGCAGGCAGTCAATGCAAAATGCCCTATCATCGGCATCAACGATTCGGGCGGAGCACGTATTCAGGAAGGCGTTGACGCACTTTGCGGTTACGGCGAACTTTTTTATCAGAACGTGCGCGCTTCTGGCTATGTTCCGCAGATTAGCATTATCGCAGGTCCTTGTGCCGGCGGCGCAGTTTATTCGCCGGGATTGACCGACTTTATTTTCACAGTTGATTCCATCAGCCAGATGTTCATTACAGGCCCGAAAGTTGTAAAAAGCGTAATGTTCCTTGACATTTCTGCTGAAGACCTGGGCGGAGCTTCAATCCATTCGCAGAAATCGGGCGTAGCACATTTCCGCTGCCAGAACGAAAAAAACTGTTACGAACAGGTTCGTAAACTTCTGGATTACATTCCGCACTACTACGGCGAAAACATCGTTGCAGAAAAATTCAAGTTTGATGCACACAAAAGCGCAAAAACAATTGCAAACGTTGTACCGGAAGAAAGCAAAAAAGCCTACAATATGCACGATGTTATTAACTGCGTAATTGATTCGGGCAGTTTTTTTGAAGTTATGGAAGAATTTGCCCAGAATGCAATTACCGGTTTTGGTAAAATTGAAGGAAAAAGCGTTGGTATCGTTGCCAACAACCCGGCAGGTTTGGGCGGTATCTTAAACTGCGATGCTTCTGACAAAATTGCACGCTTTGTACGCTACTGCGATGCCTACAATATTCCGCTTGTAACTTTTGTAGACGTACCTGGCTTCATTCCGGGTCCGCAGGAAGAACAGAAAGGCATTATCCGCCACGGTGCAAAAATGATTTATGCATACAGCGAAGCAACAGTACCGAAAATTACGGTTGTTACGCGCAAGGCATACGGCGGCGCATATATCGCAATGTGTTCTAAACATCTTGGTGCAGACTTTGTTTACGCATGGCCAAAATCAGAAATTGCGGTTATGGGTGCAGAAGGCGCAATTGAAATTCTTTACGCCAAAGAACTCAAAGATCCGTTAAAAGCAGAACTGGTAGCATTGAAGTCTCAGGAATACAAAGACACAATCATGACACCAACCATTGCAGCGCAGCGCGACTATGTAAGCGAAATCATTCAGCCGGAACAGACCCGCGAACGTGTAGCACGCAGTCTGGAATTTTTGGAAAACAAACAGCAGAATACTATGCCGCCTAAAAAACACGGCAACATTCCGCTGTAAAATACGGCTAAAAAACAAAAAAAATGCTTCCGGCAAAACCGAAAGCATTTTTTTTATACATAATTCAATATTTCTAAAGGTGTGGCGGCAAGATATTTTGCGCCGGCATCTGCCAGTTCTTCTTTTGAACCATAGCCAAAAAGCACGCCGCAAGTATCAATATTGAACTGCTTTGCGCCCAAAACATCGTGCTTGCGGTCGCCAACCATCAGCACTTCGCTGCAATCACCTATATTGCAGGTTTTCAGCGCATATTCAATAACTTCAGCCTTTGTACTGCGGCTTTCGTCCATGTTTGAACCGGCAATATAAAAAAAATATTTTTCAAGGTCAAAATGTTCCATAATTTTCCGGCAGAAAACTTCCGGCTTGGAACTTGCCACAATCAGGGTTTTGCCGCCGTCTTTCAGCATTTGCAGCAATTCCGGTATTTTTTCGTAAACATAATTTTCAAAAATCCCGTTCTCGGCATAATATTCCCGGTAAATTTTCACGCCCAGCCTGGCTTCGTCCAGACTCATTCCGCAAAAACTGGTAAACGAATCAATTAAAGGCGGCCCGATAAACTTAAAAAGTTCGTTCCGGCTCTGTTCCGGGTAATTCAGCTTTTTTAAGGCGTAGGCAACAGAATTGGTAATGCCAACGCCGGGGTCTGTAAGCGTACCGTCAAGGTCAAAAAGAATAGTTTTGTAAGACATGAACTAAAACTACCACGCT